>NZ_JBHWZH010000009.1:0-77079 GCF_042728285.1 Streptomyces sp. NPDC060194
GGTCGGGAGTCCCGACCGCCCCGCTCCCTCAAGCGTTCCTCACCGAGGACGGGGTCACACCTGCGAGGGTGCCTCGTCCTTGTCGCCCACGTGCGGGCGGTGGCCGGTCTCGGCCTCGATCCGCTTGTTGCGGCGGACGGAGGACCAGAACGAGGCCGCGATGAGCACGACGCCGATCAGACCGGTGACGATCTCGTTGAGGTGGATCTGGATGGAGATCAGCAGCAGCGTCGCGAGCGCGCCGATCGCGTAGTGCGCGCCGTGCTCCAGGTAGACGTAGTCGTCCAGGGTGCCCTGGCGGACCAGGTAGACCGTGAGCGAACGGACGTACATCGCGCCGATGCCGAGGCCGAGCGCCATCAGGAAGATGTCGTTGGTGATGGCGAAGGCGCCGATCACGCCGTCGAACGAGAACGACGCGTCGAGCACCTCCAGGTAGAGGAAGAGGAAGAACGCCGCCTTGCCGGCCAGGCCGACCGCGGAGACCTCCTTGCCCTGGGCCTTCGCTTCGGCCTCCGCCTTCTCCTCGGCCTCCTCCTCTTCCTCGATCTTGTTCTCGAAGTGGCTGGAGAGGCCGTTCACCACGAGGTACGTGATCAGGCCGAGGACTCCGGAGAGGAGGACGGTCGCCGACTTGTCGGCGTGCTCGCCGCCGTGGAGCACGGCGTTGGTGGCGAGGGTGGTGGAGACCAGCACGATGACGATCAGGCCGACGGTGATCGAGAGCAGGTCGACCTTGCCGAGCTTCGCGAGCGGGCGCTCGATGAAGCCGAGCCATTTGTGCTCGCGGTCCTCGAGGATGAAGTCCAGGAAGATCATCAGCAGGAACGCGCCACCGAAGGCGGCGATGGAGGGGTGCGCGTCGGTGACGATCTGCTCGTACCGCTCGGGCTGGTTGGCGGCCAGCCGCACGGCCTCGATCGGGCCCAGCTTGGCGCTGAGCGCGACGATCACCACGGGGAAGATGAGCCGCATGCCGAAGACGGCGATGAGGATGCCGATGGTGAGGAAGATCTTCTGCCAGAAGGCGTTCATCTTCTTCAGGATTCCGGCGTTGACCACCGCGTTGTCGAACGACAGCGAGATCTCCAGGATGGAGAGGATCAGGACGACCCCGAAGGCCGTCCACCCCCACATCCACCCCGCGAAAGCGAGGCCGATCGCCGTGACGGCGAACGACCAGCCGAAAGTTCTCAGGAGCACTGGCCACCCAATCGTTGGTTACGGGTCTCCCCCGCGTGCCGGATACGGCAAGCTCCCGCAGCGTGCGGGCGCCTTTACGAGACGTTGACCCCGAAGTCTAGGGCGATGCCCCGCAGACCGGACGCGTACCCCTGCCCGACGGCCCGGAACTTCCATTCCCCGCCGTAGCGGTACACCTCGCCGAAGATCATCGCGGTCTCGGTGGAGGCGTCCTCGGAGAGGTCGTACCGGGCGAGTTCCTGGCCGTCGGCCTGGTTGACGACCCGGATGAAGGCGTTGGCGACCTGGCCGAAGGACTGCCGGCGGTTCTCCGCGTCGTGGATGGAGACGGGGAAGACGATCCGGGTGACGTTCGCCGGGACCTGGGTGAGGTTGATGATGACGGACTCGTCGTCGCCCTCGCCCTCGCCCGTGAGGTTGTCGCCGGTGTGCTCGACCGAGCCGTCGGGGCTCTTGAGGTTGTTGTAGAAGACGAACCACTCGTCTCCCAGGACCTTGCCCGACTCGCCGAGCAGCAGTGCGCTGGCGTCGAGGTCGAAGTCGGCCCCCGTGGTGGTCCTGACGTCCCAGCCGAGGCCGACCAGCACCTGGGTCAGGTTCGGTGCGGCCTTGGAGAGGGAGACGTTGCCTCCCTTGGCGAGCGTGACACCCATGTTCTTCGTCCTCCCCGCGGTTCGTGTGGGCACAGCGTGTCGGTGCGCGTCCGGCGCCGCACCGGGATCGCTCCCGGGCGCGGCGCCGGACGGTGGTCCTTGAGCGCGTCGGCTCAGACGTTGACGCCGAAGTCCTGGGCGATGCCGCGCAGGCCCGAGGCGTAGCCCTGGCCGATGGCGCGGAACTTCCACTCCGCGCCGTTGCGGTAGAGCTCGCCGAAGACCATCGCGGTCTCGGTGGAGGCGTCCTCGGAGAGGTCGTACCGGGCGAGCTCGTTGCCGTCGGCCTGGTTGACGACGCGGATGAACGCGTTGCGCACCTGGCCGAAGGACTGCTGGCGGCTCTCGGCCTCGTAGATGGAGACCGGGAAGACGATCTTGTCGACGTCGGCGGGGACGGCGGCCAGGTTGACCTTGATGGCCTCGTCGTCGCCCTCGCCCTCGCCGGTGAGGTTGTCGCCGGTGTGCTCGACCGAGCCGTCGGGGCTCTTGAGGTTGTTGAAGAAGACGAAGTTGCCGTCGGAGGTGACCTTGCCCTGCGCGTTGGCCAGCAGGGCGCTGGCGTCGAGGTCGAAGTCCTGGCCGGTGGTGGTGCGCACGTCCCAGCCGAGACCCACGGTGACCGCGGTCAGGTTGGGCGCGGCCTTGGACAGCGAGACGTTCCCGCCCTTGCTGAGACTGACTCCCACGAGCCCTCCTATGTTCGATGCATGGTGTCGTACCGGATCAACGTTGCGATCCTAGTGACGGGTTCCCTTCCCCGGCAGGGTCTTCGCAGTGCCGATCACCCGGTGTCGGACCCGCCGCGGGCCGGTCAGAGCGCCTGGAGCGCCTTGACGTAGTCGCCCAGGTCGCGCGCGTCCGGCAGGCCGTTGACGATCGTCCAGCGCACGACGCCCTCCTTGTCGATGACGAAGGTGCCGCGCAGGGCGCAGCCCTTGCCCTCGTCGAAGACCTCGTAGGCGCGGCTGGCCTCGCCGTGCGGCCAGAAGTCGCTGAGCAGCGGGTAGTCCAGGCCCTCCTGCTCGGCGAAGACGCGGAGCGAGAACGGGGAGTCGTTGGAGACGGCGAGGAGCTGGACGTCGTCGTTGACGAACGTCGGCAGCTCGTCGCGGAGCGCGCACAGCTCGCCGGTGCAGACGCCGGTGAACGCGAAGGGGTAGAAGAGCAGCACGACGTTCTTGCTGCCGCGGAAGTCCGAGAGCCGCACGGTCTGCCCGTGGTGGTCCTTGAGCTCGAAATCCGGGGCCTTGGTGCCGACCTCGATCGCCATGGGGGACGCTTCCCTTCGGTGGGGCTGTTCGCGGCCCGGTGGGCCGTTCGGGTGAACCCCACCCTACGCACGAAGGCCCCGGTCCGGCGGGGGGAGCCGGACGGGGGCCTTCGTGTCGCGCTGCCGAAGGTCAGCGCTTGGTCTTGGCGGCCTTGGGGGTGACGAGCCGGGTGCCCGTCCAGTCCTTGCCCGCGTTGATGCTCTTGGTCGAGGACAGACCGGCGGTCTGCGCCGCCTCGTTGATGTCGCTGGGCTCGACGTACCCGTCACGGCCCGTCTTGGGCGTGAGGAGCAGGACCAGGGCCCCGTCGTCGACCAGCGTGGTGGCGTCCACCAGCGCGTCCGTCAGGTCCCCGTCCTCGTCGCGGAACCACAGCACGACGGCATCGGCCTCGTCGTCGTAGTCCTCGTCGACGAGATCGCCACCGATGATCTCCTCAATGGCCTCGCGGAGCTCCTGCTCGGCGTCCTCGTCGTAGCCGATCTCCTGGACCACCTGTCCGGGCTGGAATCCCAGCCTGGCGGCAGGGTTGGTCCGCTCCTCCGCGTGGTCCGCGGTCGCGCTCACGGTTTGCCTCCTGATCATGTTCGGGGTGGTGCCTCCCGCCGTCCGAAGTCACGCGGTCCGGGGGGCACCGGGGGGAATCGCTGCCGCGCGCGTGCGCGCAGCGTTGGGCGTAGTCCACACGGGCGGGACGGATCGCGCAAGTACCCGGCCGTCGAGACCGCCGAAACGGTGACGATCCCGGCCCCCTCTCCGGTCTTTTCGGTACGAATCGGAAGGGCCTGGTGACCTGTGCCACACCTTTCGTACAAGTTTGACACGCCGTGCTCCGTCCCGTGACCCCGGGCGCACACCTGAGCGACGGACGGCGGTTCCGACGGCGTCGAACGAGCTCGCGAGGGCGGGCGCGGTGCGGCGTATCGTTGCGACGCGGTCTGCTGCCGCGGCGCCGACACCTCACCGACCGGCCGGCCGGCACCGGGGCCACCCCGCGGTTACCCAGCGGTAGAGGTGACGATTCCTCCGCCGAGGTCCACGATGGACTGCGGCGCAACCCACCTGTCAGAGCAGCACCGAACAGCGAAGGAACAGCGTGGTTTCCGGATCCGATCGCAACCCGATCATCATTGGCGGCCTTCCCAGCCAGGTCCCGGATTTCGATCCCGAGGAGACCCAGGAGTGGCTGGACTCCCTGGACGCGGCGGTGGACGAGCGGGGCCGCGAACGCGCCCGCTACCTCATGCTGCGGCTCATCGAGCGGGCCCGCGAGAAGCGGGTCGCCGTCCCCGAGATGCGCAGCACGGACTACGTCAACACCATCGCCACCAAGGACGAGCCGTTCTTCCCCGGTGACGAGGAGATCGAGCGCAAGGTCCTCAACGCGACCCGCTGGAACGCGGCCGTGATGGTCTCCCGCGCCCAGCGCCCGGGCATCGGCGTCGGCGGGCACATCGCCACCTTCGCCTCCTCGGCGTCGCTGTACGACGTGGGCTTCAACCACTTCTTCCGCGGCAAGGACGAGGGCGACGGCGGCGACCAGATCTTCTTCCAGGGGCACGCCTCCCCCGGCGTCTACGCCCGCGCGTTCCTCCTGGACCGGCTCTCCGAGGCGCAGCTCGACGCGTTCCGCCAGGAGAAGTCGAAGGCGCCGAACGGGCTCAGCTCCTACCCGCACCCGCGGCTGATGCCGGACTTCTGGGAGTTCCCGACCGTCTCGATGGGCCTCGGCCCGATCGGCGCGATCTACCAGGCGCGGATGAACCGCTACATGGAGGCGCGCGGCATCGCCGACACCTCCAGGTCCCACGTGTGGGCCTACCTCGGCGACGGCGAGATGGACGAGCCGGAGTCGCTCGGCCAGCTGTCCATCGCCGCCCGCGAGGGCCTGGACAACCTGACCTTCGTCGTCAACTGCAACCTCCAGCGCCTCGACGGCCCGGTGCGCGGCAACGGCAAGGTGATCCAGGAGCTGGAGTCGCAGTTCCGCGGCGCCGGCTGGAACGTCATCAAGCTGGTCTGGGACCGCAGCTGGGACCCGCTGCTCGCCCAGGACCGCACGGGCGTCCTGGTCAACAAGCTGAACACGACCCCCGACGGCCAGTTCCAGACGTACGCCACCGAGACCGGCGCGTACATCCGCGAGCACTTCTTCGGCGGCGACCAGCGGCTGCGCGACATGGTCAAGGACATGTCCGACGAGCAGATCCTGCACCTCGGACGCGGCGGCCACGACCACAGGAAGGTCTACGCGGCGTACGCGGCGGCCAAGGCGCACAAGGGCCAGCCGACGGTCATCCTCGCCCAGACGGTCAAGGGCTGGACGCTCGGCCCGAACTTCGAGGGCCGCAACGCCACCCACCAGATGAAGAAGCTGACGGTCGACGACCTCAAGCGCTTCCGGGACCGGCTGCACATCCCGATCACCGACAAGGAGCTGGAGTCCGGCGCCCCGCCGTACTACCACCCGGGCCGGGACTCGGAGGAGATCCAGTACATGCACGACCGGCGCAGCGCGCTGGGCGGGTACGTCCCCACCCGCGTCGTGCGCGCCAAGCCCCTCGCCCTGCCGGCCGACAAGGCGTACGCGGCGGCCAAGAAGGGCTCGGGGCAGCAGTCGATCGCCACCACCATGGCGTTCGTGCGGGTGCTGAAGGACCTGATGCGGGACAAGGAGATCGGCAAGCGGTTCGTGCTGATCGCGCCGGACGAGTACCGCACGTTCGGCATGGACGCGTTCTTCCCGAGCGCCAAGATCTACAACCCGCTCGGCCAGCAGTACGAGGCCGTCGACCGCGAACTCCTGCTCGCCTACAAGGAGTCGCCGACCGGGCAGATGCTGCACGACGGCATCTCCGAGGCCGGTTGCACCGCCTCGCTGATCGCCGCGGGCTCCGCGTACGCGACGCACGGCGAGCCGCTGATCCCCGTCTACGTCTTCTACTCGATGTTCGGGTTCCAGCGCACCGGCGACCAGTTCTGGCAGATGGCCGACCAGCTGTCGCGCGGCTTCGTCCTCGGCGCGACCGCCGGCCGCACCACGCTCACCGGCGAGGGCCTGCAACACGCGGACGGGCACTCGCAGTTGCTCGCCTCGACCAACCCGGGCTGCGTGTCCTACGACCCGGCGTTCGGGTACGAGATCGCGCACATCGTGCAGGACGGCCTGCGCCGGATGTACGGCGGGACGCCCGAGGAGAACGAGGACGTCTTCTACTACCTCACCGTCTACAACGAGCCGATCCAGCACCCGGCGGAGCCGGCGGACGTCGACGTCGACGGCATCCTCAAGGGCCTCTACCGCTACAGCCAGGGCTCCGAGGGCGAGATCCCGGCGCAGATCCTCGCCTCGGGGGTCGCCGTGCCGTGGGCGGTCGAGGCGCAGAAGCTGCTCGCCGCCGAGTGGAACGTGAAGGCCGACATCTGGTCCGCGACCTCCTGGAACGAGCTGCGGCGCGAGGCGGTCGCGGTCGACGAGCACAACCTGCTCCACCCGGAGGAGGAGCAGCGCACGCCGTACGTGACCCGCAAACTCCAGGGCGCCGAGGGGCCGTTCGTGGCCGTCTCGGACTGGATGCGGTCGGTGCCGGACCAGATCTCGCGCTGGGTGCCGGGCTCCTACACCTCGCTCGGCGCGGACGGGTTCGGGTTCGCCGACACCCGCGGGGCGGCCCGGCGATACTTCCACATCGACGCGCAGTCGATCGTCCTCGCCGTGCTCACCGAGCTGGCGCGGGACGGGAAGGTGGACCGGTCGGTGCTGAAGCAGGCGGTGGACCGCTACCAACTGCTCGACGTGGCGGCGGCGGACCCGGGGCCGGAGGGCGGGGACGCGTAACTCCCCGCGCGAGAAAGGCAGTTGACATGCCCGAGGGCGGTAGGGATCACATCCCTACCGCCCTCGACGGCGTTGCGGGCCCGGTGACACGGGCGCCGAGCGCTGTTGCGTCACATGAGGCTGAGAGCGGTGCCCGTGATCAGCGCGATGACCGCGAGAACGGTGACGATCACACCGAGGATGAAGCCGATCAGCGCGGGGATGTTGCCGGTGTTCACGCGCTTGCCCATGTCGAGCCACCCGGTGATGATGGCGACCGGGCCGAAGACGATACCGAGGATCACGAAGCCGAGGATGCCCGAAACCAGCGAGATCCAGCCCAGGACACCGGTCTTCGTGCCGCCGTGCGTACGAGTGTTGCTGGCCATCATCTCTCCCTGAGTCAGTGACCCGCATCACCGTGATCCGGGCTTGACGACCGGCTGCCCCGCAATCCCGCACCCATCCCCCCTAGTTTTCCCAGACCTTGAACGCCCGGATGCGATAGGGGGATTGCGGCATCCACACCCCTCCGCCCGGATACGTCTCGAACTCCCCGGTCTCGGCGCACTCCGCGGACTGATAGGTCGTCACCGGGCGGCCGGTGCGGTTGGCGAGGGACTGGGCACTGGTGCCGGGCGGCAGCGGGAGACAGCTCTCGATGTCGATGCCGGAGAGCTCGTGGGTCTGCGGGCGGCCGCGGAAGTCGGCCTTCGGCCAGAGGCACAGCTCGCCGGGGCCGCAGCGGCCGAGGGTCGTGGCACCCGCTCCGACCTCCGCCGACGCGGCGGGTGCGGGGGCCGCGGCGGCCAGGAGGCCCGCCGCGAGCAGTGAGGTGGTGAGCAAGGTGATGCGCAGCATGTCGTACTCCCCGTGCCGTACAAGATCGTTGAACGAAGCGTGGCCGGGTGGCGCGGGGGGACGGAAGAGGGCCCGGTGCGGGACCACCCTGATAGGTGGTCGCGCCCCGGGCCCTGTTGACCGATGAGGGCCGGGTCAGATGTGGGCCGCGCCCGCCGCCGCGTCGGCGTTCGCGCCGCGCTTGGTGAGGGTGGCGACGCCGGCCGCGATCACCGCGACGACGCCGGCGACGGTGAAGGCGAGGTGCATGCCGGAGAGGAAGGTGTCGTGGATGACCCCGCCGATCTGCTCGATGACCGGCGCGGGGGTGCCCGCCTCGGCCAGTTCCTTCGTCGGGACGGCGGCGAACTCGGCCGCCTCCTCCAGCTTCGGGTCGACCGGGACCGGGATGCCGGCCTCCTTCCAGTTGTCCGCGAAGTCCGCGCTGACCTTCGTGGACATGACCGCGCCGAGGACGGCGGTGCCCAGCGCCCCGCCGACCTGCATCGCGGCCTGCTGGAGTCCGCCGGCCACGCCGGACAGCTCCATCGGCGCGTTGCCGACGATGACCTCGGTGGCGCCGACCATGACCGGGGCGAGGCCGAAGCCGAGCAGGCCGAACCAGAGCGACATCATGAGGGTGCTGGTGTCGGCGGTGAGGGTGGTCATGCCGAACATGGCGACGGCGGTGGCGACCATGCCGCCGACCAGCGGCACCCGCGGCCCGAACTTGGTGATCAGCACGCCGGCGAGCGGCGAGGAGACGATCATCATGCCGGTGAGCGGCAGCAGGTGCAGGCCGCTGTCGACGGGGCTCATGCCGTGGACGCCCTGGAGGAAGAACGTCACGAAGAACAGCCCGCCCATGAAGGCGATGGCCATCAGGACCATGAGGACGACGCCGGCGGACAACGGGACCGAGCGGAACATGCCCAGCGGGATCAGCGGCTCGGCGACCCGGGTCTCCCAGACCGCGAAGAGCGCGAAGAGGACGACCGCGCCGACCAGCCAGGCCCAGGTGGAGACGCTGCCCCAGCCCCACTCGCCGGCCTTGATGATCCCCCACACGATCGCGAACATCGCCGCCGAGAGCAGCGCGATGCCTGGCAGGTCGAAGGTGCGCGGGGCGTTCTCGGCGCGGTGGTCGCGCAGGACGAGCAGGCCGAAGACAAGCGCGACGGCGCCGACGGGCACGTTGATGAAGAACACCGACTGCCAGCTGACGTGCTCGACGAGCAGACCGCCGACGATGGGGCCGCCCGCGGTGGACGCGCCGATGACCATGCCCCAGATGCCGATCGCCATGTTCAGCTTCTCGGCGGGGAAGGTGGCGCGCAGCAGGCCGAGCGCGGCCGGCATGAGCAGCGCGCCGAACAGGCCTTGGAGCACGCGGAAGGCGATGACGAAGCCGATCTCCTTCGACAGGCCGATGAGTCCGGAGGCGAGCGCGAAGCCCGCGATGCCGATCAGGAAGGTCTGCCGGTGTCCGAAGCGGTCGCCGAGCTTGCCGGCGGTGATGAGGGCGACGGCCAGCGCGAGCAGGTAGCCGTTGGTGATCCACTGGACGTCGGCGAGCGAGGCGCCGAGGTCGCGCTGGATGGCCGGGTTGGCGATGGCGACGATGGTGCCGTCGAGGGCGACCATCATCACACCGATGGCGACGGCGAAGAGCGTCGCCCACGGATGGCCCCGCAGGCCCTGGGGCGGGTCCGGTATCGGGTCCTGGGGCGCCTTGTCGACGGCGGTCTGTGTCATGGGCCGTAGATTAGTGACCGCGTCGAGCCGGCCGTGAGCACGGGGGCCCCAGGAGTCCCGGCCGCCGGACCGTCGGTCATCCCTGACCAGAACGCGGCGTTCCAAACGTGAGAGACCTCACTCAGGTCACGAAACGGTCTCCGCTTCTCCTAGGGTGGGGCGCAGTGACTTCCTCAGACCTTTCCCCGCAGTTCACCGTGTGGCGCGCGATCCTCGTGCTCGCGGTGGTGTTCGTCATGATGTCCACCACCGGCTGGACGGCCGTCCGCCTGCACAAGGACGGCCTCGGCGCCGTCCCGGCGGCCGTCGCCGCGTGGAACGACGCGACGCTTCCCGGCGGCCGGCAGATCCCCGACGCGGACGCCTCGTCGGGTCGGCTCGCGCACTTCTTCTCCCGGCTCGACCAGGCGCAGCGGGTGCGGCTCGCCGAGCGCCACCCGCTGGTCGTGGGGAACCTCAACGGCGCACCCGTCGCGCTGCGCTACCGGGCCAACCGGGCCGCCCTGGAGAACGCGCGGGCGGCCGAGCGGCGGCGGTCGCGGGACGCGGACGTCCCGGTCCGGGGCCGGCAGGACGCGGCCCGGCTCGTGCACCGCTTCGACTCGATGCTGCGGCCCGGCCGGCAGATCCTCGCCTTCGACCCGACCGGGACCGGCCGGGCCGCCGAGGTCTTCGGCGACCTGGACCGGGCGAAGCGGGTCTCGGTGGTCGTGCCCGGCGTGGACACCAACCTGATGACGTACGAGCGGTCCGCCCGGCGCTACAGCGCCCCGCAGGGCATGGCGAGCGCCCTGTACGACGCGCAGCGCGCCGCCGCACCGCGCGTCGGCAGCGCCGTCATCGCCTGGGCGGACTACAGCGCGCCGGTCGGCGTCGGCATGGACGCGATGCTCGGCAAGCGGGCCGAGACGGGCGCGGGCCGGCTGCACGCGCTGCTCGACGGGCTGCCGAAGGGCGCGGACACCACGCTCTTCTGCCACAGCTACGGGTCCGTGGTCTGCGGCGTCGCGGCCCCCGACCTGCCCGACCGGGTCACCGACGTCGTCGTGGCCGGCAGCCCGGGGATGCGGGTGTCGAACGCGGCGGAGCTGCGCACGGGGGCCCGGGTCTGGGCGGCGCGCGACGCCGACGACTGGATCGCCGACGTCCCGCACCTGGAGCTGGGCGGTCTCGGCCACGGCGCGGACCCGGTCGCGGCCGGTTTCGGCGCCCGGGTCGTCTCCGCCGACCGGGCCGTCGGCCACACCGGGTACTTCACGCCGGGCACGGAGAGCCTCGCCAACTTCGCGGAGATCGGCACGGGGGCGTACGCCGGTGTCACGTGCGCAGGCGGGGCGGACGCCTGCCACGACGGGATTTCCGGCGGATCGGGGACCTGACGCGCGTAGATGTCTGCCGAAGGGCGGGCAGGGCACGGGAAACACGTCAGCACACCGAGGGGGGACGGAGGGCCGCATGCCGCATACGATGAGCCGCATGGGTGACGTACTGGCCGGATTTCATGCCGCCTGGGAGTTCGGGACCGACTCCGTGCTCATCCGCTTCGAACGGGGTATCCGCACGCCGAGGCTGTTCCAGGCGCTCGGCGAACGACGGGTCCCCTACGAGGCGTTGGCCGCGGTGACGCTCGCTCCCGGCAAGCGCGGGACGGTGGTCCTGCACGCCACGCCGCGTGCCGGTGCCGACCCGCTGATGGACGCGGCCGCCGGGCAGCTCAAGGAGGCCTGCGACCCCTACCGGCTCGTGCTGCCCGCCGAGCGCGAGACGCTCGCGGAGTACTACCGCGACGAGCTGCGCGCCGCCCTCCCGGCTGACGCCGCCGATCCGGCCGACCGGTTCCTGGTCGAGGCGCCGGACGCCCCGCAGCGGTTCAAGGCCTACGACGGCAAGGCGGTCTTCGACGGCAGGAGCGCCTCGTTCCGCTGGTTCTGGACCGGTGCCTCCACCGCGAAGTGGAAGGCCGGCGACCAGACCTTCCACGTCTCGGACCTCAGCGGCGTCGAGTGGCGCTCGCCCGACGCCTTCGACGGCCATCTGCGGCTGGTGCGCCGCGACGGCGACCAGCCCGCGCAGGCCGACCAGGACCCCGCCGCGGTCGTCTTCGGCCTCGGCTACGGGCCGGTCCACGAGTCGCTGCCGTTCGCCGCGTCCGTGCTGGCGGCGATACGTTCCTGCGGCCCGGCGCCGGCCGTCGTCCCCGCCGGGGCGGTGGCCGTCGACCGGCGCGACCCGGCCGACATCGCGGACCGCATCCGGCACCTGGGCGAGCTGCACCAGGCAGGGCTGGTCACCGACGACGAGTACTCGGTGAAGAAGGCGGAGCTGCTCGCGGAGCTGTGAGGGAAGCTCCGGCAGGCCCGGGACCGGTACCCGGGTAGGGGGTCCGGACGGCCCCCCGGTACGACGCCCCGACCCGGGTGCGCTGCCTACGCTGGGCGGGCCATGAACCGTACCGACGTCGTCACCTCGCTGCGCGGGCTCGGCACCGCGCTCACCACTCCCGCCCCGGCGGGCCGCCCGCCGCTGTCCGGGGCGCCCGAGCGCTGGCAGCGGGCGCTGCCCTACGTCGTCGCGCTCGGCGTCGCGGCGACGCTGCTGCCGGTCACCGTCACCGTGCTCGTCCAGGACTACCGGCTGAGCGGGGCGGTGGCCGGCGCGCTCGCGACCGCCCAGGCCGCGCCGCTGCTGCTCGCCCCGCTGCGGCCGCTGCAGGTCTGGTGGGTGGTGTTCGCCGCCGACGTGGCCGGCGGGATCGCGCTCCTGACCGGCGCGGACGACCTGGCGGGGCGGAGCTGGCCGTGGACGCCGATGGTCGTCGTCGGCTACCTCTTCGTGCTGTTCTGGCTGGGGCTGCGCGAGCCGGGGCGCACCCTGCTGGCGGTGCTGCTGGCGACCGGGGCGGCCGGGGTGGGCTTCGAGCTGCTGTCGCAGACCTCCAGCGACGGCGTGAACCTGCTGCTCGTCGTGCTGAGCGCGGTGGTGCTCGTCGTCGCCGGGCTGATCCAGTCGGGCGGGGCGGCCCGGCGCAGGCTGCTGGAGCAGGAGACCATCAGCGAGGCCGAGCGGACCCGGCGCACCCTGCTTGAGGAGCGGACCCGCATCGCGCGGGAGCTGCACGACGTCGTCGCCCACCACATGTCGGTCATCACCGTGCAGGCGGACTCCGCGCCGTACCGGCTGCCGGGGCTCGGTGAGGAGGTGCGCGGGGAGTTCGCGTCGATCGCGGCCGGGGCGCGGGAGTCGCTCGGGGAGATGCGGCGGCTGCTCGCGGTGCTGCGCAGCGAGGAGCAGGAGGGCGAGCTCGCGCCGCAGCCCGGTCTCGACCGGGTGCCGCACCTGGTCGAGGCGACCGTGCGGGCCGGGGTGCCGGTCTCGCTGGCGCTGGCGGCCGACCTCGGCCGGCTGCCGCAGGCGGTGGACCTGTCGGGGTACCGGATCGTGCAGGAGGCGCTGGCCAACGTGGTGCGGCACGCGCCGGGGGCCGCGACCCGGGTGTCCGTCACGCGCGACGGGGACCGGGTGACGGTGCTGGTCGTCAACGGGCCGGCGGCCGGGGCGGCTTCGCCGCTGGAGACCGACGGGACCGGGCACGGCCTGGTCGGCATGCGGGAGCGCGTACGGTTGACCGGCGGCTCGCTGGACGTGGGGCCGCTGCCCGACGGCGGGTTCCGCGTCGCGGCCCGGCTGCCCGCGCCCCCGGAGGAACGCCCGTGACCATCCGCGTGATCATCGTCGACGACCAGGCCATGGTGCGGGCGGGGTTCGCCGCGCTGCTGTCGGCGCAGGCGGACATCGACGTGGTCGGCGAGGCGGCCGACGGGCGGCAGGGGGTCGCGGTCGCGCGTGCGGTGCTCCCGGACGTGGTGCTCATGGACGTGCGGATGCCGGAGCTGGACGGGTTGGCGGCGGCGCGGGAGGTCCTCGCCGTCGAGCGGCCGCCGAAGGTGCTCATGCTGACCACGTTCGACGTCGACGACTACGTGTACGAGGCGTTGCGGGCGGGGGCGTCGGGGTTCCTGCTGAAGGACGCGCCGCCGTCGGACCTGATCGCGGCGGTGCGGGTGGTGGCGGGCGGGGAGGCGCTGCTCGCGCCGTCGGTCACCCGGCGGCTCATCGCCGAGTTCGCCCGGCAGCGGCCGGCCGTCCGGCGCGGTGAGCCGGCGCTCCGTCTCGCCGGGCTCACCCCGCGCGAGACCGAGGTCCTCGAACTCGTCGCGCGCGGGCTCTCCAACCAGGAGATCGCCGCGGCACTCTTCCTCGCGGAGCAGACCGTCAAGACCCACCTCGGCAAGGTCCTCGCCAAGCTCGCCCTCCGCGACCGCGCCCAAGCCGTCGTCTTCGCCTACGAGTCCGGCCTCGTCACCCCCGGCACGTAACGAACCCCGGGGCTCCGCCCCGAACCCCTTCCCGCGCTATCGATGTGCAGCTCCGCTGCGTGGCCCTCGGCGGCCGCCGTTCCGCCTGCCGGCGGGTGCACGGGCTCCGCCCGCGCGGCCTCAAACGCCGGCCGGGCTGAGGTTTGTGCGGCTCGGCGTGAATGTGGGCTGCCACCCCCGCTGTGGGCAATCGTGCCGCAGGGCGGCACGGGTGGGCACAGCCCACTGTGCCCCCAGCGCAGCGTTGTTCGTACCTGCCGCAGGAGGCCTCCCGCGGCGAAGCCGCGCACCCCGGCCGGGGTGGGGGAAACCCCCCGGACGCCCCCTACCCCAGTAGGGGGTGCGGTTCCGCACCCCGGTGTGACGCGCGCGAACCCACCGTGTTCCTAACTTTCCCTCCGCCAGGCACACCGCCCCCGGAGGAAAGAGGACCCGTGCGCCGCTTCAAGCGAACGATGATCGCCGCCGTGCTCGCCGCGACCGTCGCGACGACGACGGGAGGATGGGCGTACGCGGACGCGCAGGCCGCGGTGACGGGCCCCCCGCCGGGGACGGCGCAATGGCGGGCGGACGGCTCGTTCGGCGGGCCGCTGCCGGACCCGGCGCGGGCGACACCGCGGGAGGTCGCCGCGTTCTTCCGGGGCCTCGCGGCCGGGGAGGCGGACCGGCTCACGCGGACGCACCCCACCGTGGTGGGGAACCTGGACGGCGCCCCCCTGCCCCTCAGGTACGCGGCGAACGCCCGCACCCTCGGCCTCCCCCCGGACACCGACCGCCGCGTCCTGGCCTACGACCCCAGAGGCCGGGGCCAACTGGTCGAGGTCTTCGGCGACTTGCGGAACGACCCGCACACCGCGGTGATCGTGCCGGGCTCGGACGTCGACGCCGGCCACTTCGCGCGCACGCAGCGCGCGGCGAGGAATCTGCGCGCGGCGACGCACGGGACGACCGCCGTCGTCGCCTGGGCCGGGTACACGACCCCCGTCGGCGTCGGGGTGGACGCCGCGACGGGCCGCCTGGCGGAGGCGGGCGCGGAGCGGCTGACCCGCCTGGTCGAGGGCCTGGACGCGACCGGCGCAGGCGCCCCCGCACTGTTCTGCCACAGCTACGGCTCGGTGGTGTGCGGGCTGGCCGCGGACGACGAGGGGATGGACGCGACGGACGTGGTCGCGTTCGGCTCCCCGGGGATGCGCGCCGACTCCGTCGCCGGCCTCGGGACCCGCGCCCGGGTCTGGGCGGCGCGGGCGCCGGACGACTGGATCGGCCGGGTCCCGCACGTCGAGTTCGCCGGCCTGGGACACGGCACGGACCCCGCGGACCCCGCCTTCGGCGCGCGCCGGCTGCCCGCCGCGGACGTCCGGGGCCACGGCGGCTACATGGACCCCGGCACGACGACGCTCGCCGCCTTCGCGGCCGTCGCCCGGCACGACGAGGTCCCGGGGGCCGTCCGATGAACGTCACCGCCCTGGCCCGCCGCATCGACGCCCGCACCCCCGCCCACCGCGACCGCGCGCTCGACGGCCTGCGCGCCCTGGCCCTCCTCGCCGTCCCGCTCGGGCACTGGATGCTCGGCGGCTTCACGGCCGGCGACGGGGCGCTGCGCAACGCCAGCCCGCTGTCCGCGTTCGGGTTCCTCGCCCCGGTGAGCTGGGTGCTGCAGATGCTCGGGATCTTCTTCCTGGTCGGCGGGCACGCCTCGGTGCTCTCCCACCGCCGCCGCACCGGCTCCACGGCCGCGTGGATGCGGGCGCGGCTCGCCCGGCTCGGCCGCCCGGTGCTGGGTGTCACCGCCGTGTGGGCGCTGGTGGTCGCCGTCCTCACGGCGGCCGGCGTGCCGGTGACGACGCTGCGGACCGCGGCCACGCTGGTGGTGCAGCCGCTGTGGTTCGTCGGCGTGTACGCGGTCGTCACGGCGCTCACCCCGGTGTGCGTGCGCGCCGCCCGCCGGTGGGGGGTGTGGTCGGCGGCCCCGCTGCTCGCGTCGGTCGCCGCCGTCGACCTCCTGCGCTACGGGCCGTACGCGGGGGCCGCGCCGGGGTGGGTGAGCCTGCTCAACCTGCTGCCGGGCTGGCTGTTCGCCTACCAGCTGGGCGTCGCCTGGGGCGAGAGGCGGGTCCCGCGGCGCGCCGCGTACGTCCTGCTGCTCGGCGGCGCGGCGCTGTTCGCGGTGCTGCTGCTGGTGTTCCACTACCCGGCGTCGATGGTCGGCGTCCCGGGCGAGGTCCGCACCAACTCGCACCCGCCGTCGCTGCTCGTCCTGGCGCTCGCCGCCGCGCAGTCCGGCGCGGCGGTCCTGCTGCGGGAGCGGATCGGCGCGCTGCTGCGCCGCCCGCTGCTGTGGGCGCCGGTGGTCGTCGTCAACCTGTGCGCGATGACGGTGCTGTGCTGGCACCAGACGGCGATGCTCGCCGCCGCGATCCCGGCCTCGCTCGTGGGCGAGGTCCCGGGCCTGACCACCGCCCCCGACACGCTCGGCTGGGTGCTCGCCAGGATCGCCTGGCTGCCGGTCCTCGCCGCGCTGCTCGTGCTGATCAGCCGCTCGGCGCGCCGCTTCGAGCAGCCCTGGACCCGGGCCGGCCGGACCCGCCGCGCGGTGGCGGCGCTGCTGGCTGCGGCGTTCGCGGTCTTCGCGCTGGGCCCGGCGTGAGGCACACCGGAGCCCGGCGTCCCGGGGGGGGAGGGGGGGACACGCCCCCGCGGCGCCGGGCTCGTCCCGTGCCTCATCGCTCGCGCGCCGCCGAGGTGGAGCTCATGTCCGGGTAGCGGGAGCCCGCGACCTGCGCGGCGATCGGCTCCAGCGCGGCCAGCTCCTCGGCGCTCAGGGTGATCCGGGTGGCGGCCGCGTTCTCCAGCAGGCGGGTGCGCTTGCGGGTGCCCGGGATGGGCACGACCGCGAGGCCGTGGACCTGGGCGCGCTGCTGCACCCAGGCGAGCGCGATCTGCGCGGTGGTCACGCCGTGCGCGGCGGCGATCTTGTGCAGGGGCTCCAGGAGCGCCGCGTTCGCCGCCGCGTTGTCGCCGGTGAAGCGGGGCTGGTTCCGCCGGAAGTCGTTCGCGGCGAGGTCCTTCGTCGCGTCGGCGAAGCTGCCGGTCAGGAAGCCGCGTCCGAGCGGGGAGTACGGCACGAAGCCGACGCCCAGCTCCGCCGCCGCGCCGACAGCGCTCTGCTCGACGTCCCGGCTGAAGACGGACCACTCCGACTGCAGCGCGGTGATCGGGTGCACGGCGTGCGCCTCGCGCAGCTCGTCCCCGGTGACCTCGCTCAGCCCCAGGTGGCGGACCTTGCCGGCCTGCACCAGCTCCGCCATCGCGCCGACGGACTCGGCGAACGGGACGGCCGGGTCGCGGCGGTGCATGTAGTAGAGGTCGATGGTCTCGACGCCGAGCCGGCGCAGGCTGCCCTCGACGGCCTGGCGGATGTAGGCGGGGTCGTTGCGGATCGCGCGGGCGTCCGGGTCGCCGCTGCGGTCGATGGCGAACTTGGTGGCGAGGGTGATCTCGTCGCGGTGAGCGGCGACGAAGGGGGCGAGGAACTCCTCGTTGGCCCCGCGGCCGTACATGTCCGCCGTGTCGATCAGGGTGACGCCGGCCTCGACTGCGGCCTCCAGGGTGTCCCGGGCGGCCGACTCGTCGGTATCGCCGTAGAACTCGCTGATGCCCATCGCGCCGAAGCCCTGGACGCCGACGAGCGGCCCGTCGGTGCCCAGGCGTACGGTGTCGATCCTCGTGGTGCCGTCGGTGGTCATCGTGCTGCCTCCGCATACATGTCGATCTTGTAGTCGAGCACGGCGAGCGTGTCCTGCAGCTCCGCCATCCTCGTGAGCACATCCCGCCGGGTGCGCTCCAGCAACTCCTGGCGCTCGGGGAAGGTGTGCTCCCCGGCCCGCACCAGCTCCGCGTACCGGACCATGTCGGCGACCGGCATGCCGGTCAGCCGCAGCTTGCCGACGAAGCCGAGCCAGTCCAGGTCGCGGTTGCTGAAGCGGCGCTGGCCGGTGTGCGACCGGTCGACGTCGGACATCAGCCCGATCCGCTCGTACCAGCGCAGGGTGTGCGCCGAGAGCCCGGTCCAGGCGACGACCTCGCTGATGGTGTACCGGTCCTGGCCGTCGGGCCGGGGGTGGCTCGGGGCGGCCGTCGCGCACCGGTCGGCCAGCGGCTCGGCGGCGTCGTGGTCGATGGCGCGGATGCCGGGGGTGTGGCTGCGGCGTACGGGTGCGGTCTCCGTCACGGTCATGTCGTCCACGCTAGAACCCTGGAGTGCACTCCAGGCAAGCGCAATCCGGGGTCCGTTCCGCGGGACGCTCCGGCGGGTCCGGGCGTACGACCCCCGCCGGTAGGCTCGTACACATGAACAGTCTGGCGATGATCGAGTCCTGGCCGGTGTCGACCGCGGCGGCCGCCGTCGTACGGGCCGACGGGACCGTGCTCGGCTCGCACGGGCCCGCGGAGCACCGCTTCGCGCTCGCCTCGGTCACCAAGCCGCTCACCGCGTACGCCGCGCTGGTCGCGTACGAGGAGGGGGCGGTCGACCTCGACGAGCCCGCGGGCCCCGAGGGCTCCACGATCCGCCACCTGCTCGCGCACACCTCCGGTCTCGCCTTCGACGAGCACCGGGTCACGGGGCGGCCGGGCGAGCGCCGGCTGTACTCCAACGCCGGTTTCGAGGTCCTCGGCGACCACCTGACGAAGGCCACCGAGATCCCCTTCGCCGAGTACCTGCACCAGGCCGTCCTGGAGCCGCTCGGCATGACCGCGACCACCCTCGACGGCTCCCCCGCGGCGGCCGGCGTCTCCACCCTCGCCGACCTCGTCCGGTTCGCCGCGGAGCTGCAGGCCCCGCGCCTGCTCGACCCGCGCACGGTCGCCGAGGCCACGCTGACCGTCCAGTACCCCGGCACCAAGGGCGTCCTGCCGGGGTACGGCCACCAGTCCCCCAACGACTGGGGGCTCGGATTCGAGATCCGCGACGGCAAGTCGCCGCACTGGACGGGGACTTCGTCCTCCCCGCGCACGTTCGGCCACTTCGGCCAGGCGGGCACCTTCCTGTGGGTGGACCCCGACGCGGGCCTGGCCTGCGTGGCCCTCGCCGACCGCCAGTTCGGCCCCTGGGCGACGGAGGTCTGGCCCCCCTTCACCGACGCGGTACTGGCAGAGGCGTCCGCACAGAGCTGACGTACGCGCCGAGAGGCCGCCGACTCCCTTGTCGGCGGCCCCTGTTGTGGCGCACGGGTGGGCGCGCGGTACGGGTCAGCGTGAGACCTCGTGCAGGTGGTCGCGCTGCGGGGCGGGCGGGCCGACGGGGGTGGTCGCCGGGACCGGCGTCGCCTCGCCCTTGCCTCCGGTCGCCCCGCGCCGCAGGCCGACGCCCGCCACCGCCGCCGCGACGAGCGCCGCGCCCAACGGGACGAGCAGCGCGGCCCGGTAGCCGTCGATCATCTCCTGCGGGGAACCCCCGGAGGTGAAGGCCGTGTTGACCGCCGTCACCGCGGACAGGCCGAGCGCGGCGCCGAACTGGAAGGACGTGTAGAGCAGCCCGCCCGCCAGCCCCTGCTCGGCCTCGGCGACGCCGTCGGTCGCGGTGATGGTCAGCGGGCCGTAGGCCAGCGCGAAGGCGATCCCGAGCAGGAGCATGGTCGGGAACATCAGCGCGTACGGCAGGTCGGTGCCCAGCGGCAGGAAGAGCGCGTACGAGAGCGCCGCCGCGACCAGGCCGCCGAGGACGACCTTCGCGTTGCCGTACCGCCGCACGAGGCGGGGGGTGAGGGTCGGCGACAGCACCGCGTCGACGCCGGCGACCAGCAGTGCGAGGCTCGTCTCGATCGTCGACCAGCCGCGCAGCTCCTGGAGGTAGAGCACGGCGACGAACTGGAAGCCGAAGAACCCCGCCGCGAAGAGCAGCCCGATCACGTTCGCCCGGACCAGCCCGGGGTCGCGCAGGATGCCGAGCCGGACGAGCGGGGCCGCCGCACGGCGCTCGATCGCCGTGAACGCGGCGAAGAGCGCCAGGCTCGCGGCGAACGCCGCCGCCGTCCACCCGAGACCGCCGTGCGCGGCGCGCTCGACCGCGAGGACGAGGAGCACGATGCCGCCGGTGACGGCGACCGCGCCGCCGAAGTCCAGCCCGTGCGGGGAGCGTTCGGGGCGCTCGCCCCGCGGCAGCAGCACCAGGGCGGCGACCAGGATGACCAGCGACATGATCACCGGCGCGAAGAACACCCACCGCCAGTCGACCGCCGCGAGCAGCCCGCCGACCACCAGGCCGACGGAGAAGCCGCCGGCCGCGGTCCCCGAGTACACGAGGAGCGCCTTGTTGCGCTGCTCCCCCTCCGCGAAGCCCGTCGTGATGACCGACAGCCCGGCCGGGGTCATGAACGCGGCCGCGACCCCGGTCACGAACCGGGCGGTAACAAGCATCCACCCCTCGGTCGCGAGGCCGCCGAGGCCGGAGAAGAGCAGGAACACGGTGAGCCAGAGGACGAACATGCGCCGCCGGCCGAAGAGGTCGGCCGCGCGGCCGCCGAGCAGCATGAAGCCGCCGTAGCCGAGGACGTAGGCGCTCATGACCGACTGCAACTGGCCCGTGTCCAGGCCCATGTCGGCTCTGATGGCCGGCAGGGCGACGTTGAGCATGGCGACGTCGATCCCCTCCAGGAAGATCGCGCCGCACAGGACGAACAGCACGCCCCATTCGCGGGGGCTCGTCCGGGGCGTGTTCTGCGCTGCGGGCACGGCTGTGGACACGGGGTCTCCTCGGTTGGGGAAGGAACGCGCGACTGCGGTTGCTTCCACCTTCGAGCGGACGACCACCCCGAACAACGACGGGACGCGCAACGGTCGTTCACCCGGGCTGAACGACGAGGGGGACGATGGAACGCCAGGAGATGGACACCTTCCTCACGCTCGCGGAGGAGCTGCACTTCGGCCGCACGGCCGAGCTGCTGCACGTGTCCCGCGCACACGCCACCCAGACCCTGCAGAAGCTCGAACGCCGGGTCGGGGCGGCGCTGTTCGAGCGCACGAGCCGGCGGGTCGCGCTCACCCCCATCGGCAAGCGGCTGCGCGACGACCTCGCCCCGCTGCGGGCCGGCATCGACGCCGCGCTCGACCGCGCGGTCGACGCGGGGCGCGGCTTCGACGGGCGGCTCAGCGTCGGCTTCACCACGCCGTGGTCCGGGGACCTGCTCATCCGGGTCAGCGAGACCTTCCGCCGCCGGCACCCCGGCATCCAGGTCGACTTCTGCGAGGCCCCCTCCGCGTCCCCCTACGGCTCCCTCCGCGACGGCACCTACGACCTCCAACTCACCGAACTCCCCGTCAGCGAAACGGACTTCACCACCGGCCCGGCGCTCATCACCCAGCCGCGCGCCCTCGTCCTGCCCGCCCGGCACCCCCTCGCCCGCCGCGCCTCCCTCTCCCTGGAGGACCTCGCCGACGTGACCCTCCTCGCCCCCGAAGGCGACCTGCCCGACCACCACCTCGACCTCCACGTCCCCACCGCGACCCCGAGCGGCCGCCCCGTCCGCCGCGAGCGCGCCTTCGCCGCGTGGCAGGAGGCCCTCGCCCTCGTCGCCGCGGGCCGCGGCGCGGTCGTCGGGGCGGCGCTCGGCGCGGAGTACCACGTCCGCCCCGGGATCGCCTACGTCCCGCTGTCCGACGCCCCGCCCATCGAGTACGGCCTCGCCTGGCGGCGCACGGGCGCGACGGCCCGGGTCGCGGAGTTCGTCCGGATCGCGGGCGAGGTCGCGTCGGTGACCGCCTGAGGGACGCCCGGCCGCCGGCACTCGAACCACACCGCCTTGCCGCCGGGGCGGGGTGTGACGCCCCAGGCGTCGGTCACGGCGGCGAGCAGCAGGAGGCCGCGTCCGTCCTCCGCGAGGGGGCCTCTGCAGGCGGGCCGGGGGACGCGCGGGTCGCCGTCCGCCACCTCGACGCGGACGGCGTCGCCTCCCGGCAGCCGCTCGACGAGGGTCGTGCAGCGGCGGTCGGGGACGTGGCGGACGACGTTCGCGACCAGCTCCGTCAGGGCGAGTTCGGCGGGGTCGACGAGGTCGGGCAGGTCCCAGGCCAGCAGGTACGTCCGCAGGATGCGGCGGAGGTGGCGCGCGGAGTGCTTGCTCACCGCGAAGTGGGTGCGGTAGGTGGTGGACGGTGCAACGTCCGCCGCCGCGGGGGCGGTTGTGTGATTCATGCCACCAGGGTGCGATCCCGTGACTACGCTGGGCCACGACCCGAAGTCAACGCCGTCAGGCGTTGTCCCAGGAGGTGGCCGCCGTGACCAACATCCGCCCGCTCCGGCCCGACGCGTCCCCGCTCGACTACTTCGGCTCCGAGTTGCGCCGGCGGCGCGAGGAGCAGGACCTCAGCCAGAGCGACCTCGGCAACGCGATCTTCTGCACCGGGTCGCTCGTCGGCCAGATAGAGACCGCGAAGAAGGTCCCCACGCGGGACTTCGCCGAACGCGTGGACGCGGCGCTGGGCACGGACGGGGCGTTCAGCCGCCTGGTGGGCCTGGTTCTGCGGAGCCAACTGCCGACGTGGTTCCAGGCGTACGCGGAGCTGGAGGCGCAGGCGACGTACATCTCCGCGTTTCAGACGCAGGTGATTTACGGTCTGCTGCAGACCGAGGAGTACGCGCGTACCGTGCTCGCGATTGACCATGCGGATGACCTCGACGCGCAGACCGCCGCCCGCCTCGACCGGCAGCGCATCCTCACGGGTGAGGAGCCCCCAGCGCTATGGGTGGTGCTCAGCGAGGCAGCTCTTCTGCAAGAGGTGGGGGGCCGCAGCGTCATGCGGAACCAACTGGCGCACTTGTTGAGTCTGCAAGGGCGGCCGTGGCTCGGCCTTCAAGTGCTGCCGTTCTCGGTAGGCGCGCATACGGGCGTGAAGGGCTCGTTCAACCTCCTCCGCTTCGAGCGGGACCCGGATCTCTTCTACGCGGAGAGCTACGACCAGGGTCACATGACGGCCAATCCGCAAGTGATCAGGGAGCGTTCAGTCGGTTACGCTCACCTGCAAGCAACGGCCCTCTCCCCCGAGGAGTCCGTCGCCCTGATCACTCGCGTGATGGAGGAACGCTATGGGGACCACCCCTGACCTGACCGACGCCCTCTGGCGCAAGTCCTCGTACAGCGGCAGCAGTGGCGACTGCGTCGAGTGCACCACCACCGGCCTGGCAACCTGGCTCAAATCCTCCCACAGCGGCAACACCGGCGGCGAATGCCTCGAAGTCTCCCCCTGCGCCCCCTCGGCCGTCCCCGTGCGGGACAGCAAGAACCCCGCCGGCCCCGTCCTCACCTTCTCCACCTCCGCCTGGACCACCTTCGTCGGCAGCCTCCGCTGACCCGTCCCGCAGGACGCGGAAGGCCTTCGCGCGGCCCAGCGGGCGGACGGCCCGGAAGTCGCGGCGGTCGAGGGTGAGCACCGCGTCGGTGCCGTGGTCGGCGGCGAGGGCGACGTTCACCGCGCGAGGAGAAGGACTCGTCCCCCATCCGGTGGGCCATCGCCGCGAGATGGATCCCCTGCCTGATGATCTCAGGCGGCGAACTCCCACACGAGGAGCTCGCTGTCGGCGAGGGACAGCGCCTCGACGCCTCGGCCGTCGGTGAGGCGGGCCGCGTCGCCGGGGCCCAGGTCGTGGCCGTCGAGGCGGATCGAGCCGTGGACGACGTGGACGTACGCGTACGGCGCGTCGTGGAGCGGGACGCGCTCGCCCGCGCGCGGCCGGGCGACGTGCAGCAGCGCGCCGGCCGCGGGGAGCGCGTACGGCGTGGAGTCGGCGATGCCGCGGACGATGGTGTAGGCGGGGTCGCCGCCGGCCTCCACGGGGGCCAGCCAGAACTGCAGGAAGACCAGGGGCTCGTCACCGTCGTTGCGTTCGACGTGGCGGACGCCGCCCGCCGCGGAGAGGTGCTGGAGGTCGCCGGGGCGGACGACCGTCGCGTGGCCGGCGGAGTCGCGGTGGGTGAGCTCGCCGGTGACGACCCACGTGACCAGCTCGGTGTGGCTGTGGGCGTGCTCCTCGAACCCCGCGCCGGGTTCGAGCCGCTCCTCGTTGACCGCGAGCACCGGCCCGAAGCGCAGGTTGTCGGGGTCGTAGTGCGGACCGAAGGAGAAGGCGTGCCGCGAGGAGATCCCGGCGGCGGGTTCGCCGCCCGGGTAGCGGTCGGCGGCGGAACGTACGGAGATCACGCACCCCACGCTACGGCCTGCGGACCGCCCCGGGCTGCCCGTTCCGCGAGGCGGACGCTCCTGCACCGACGGCGTGTCCCGGGGCGCGTCGGACGGGTCGCGTCGGGCCCGCCGCACCGAGCCGCGTCGCCGATGGTGCAGGCTTGGGTCCGTGGCAGACCCCGCAGTGAACGACACGCACCCGCACATCGCGACCCTCCGGCGCCTGGAGAAGGCCGCCGGGACCCTCGCGGCGAGCGCGATCGCCAGGATGGACGACACGCTGCCGTGGTACCGCGCGATGCCGCCGGAGAACCGGTCGTGGATCGGCCTGGTCGCCCAGGCCGGCATCGCCGCGTTCACGCAGTGGTTCCGGCACCCGGAGTCGCCGCAGGCGATCTCCACGGACGTCTTCGGCACCGCGCCCCGCGAGCTGACCCGCGCGATCACCCTGCGGCAGACCGTGGAGATGGTCCGCACGACGATCGAGGTGATGGAGTCCGCGATCGACGAGGTCGCGGCCCCCGGCGACGAGGGCGTGCTGCGCGAGGCGCTCCTCGTCTACGCCCGCGAGATCGCCTTCGCGACCGCGCAGGTGTACGCGCAGGCCGCCGAGGCCCGCGGCGCGTGGGACGCCCGCCTGGAGTCGCTGGTGGTGAACGCTGTGCTCTCCGGCGAGGCCGACGAGGGCGCGGTGAGCCGGGCCGCGGCGCTCGGCTGGAACTCCCCCGACCACGTCTGCGTGGTGCTCGGCACCGCCCCCAGCGGGGACAGCGAGCTGACCGTCGAGGCGATCCGGCGGGCCGCGCGGCACGCGAAGCTGCAGGTCCTCACCGGTGTGCTCGGCAACCGTCTGGTGGTGATCGCCGGCGGCAGCGACGACCCGATGGCCGTCGCCAAGTCGCTGATCGGCCCGTACGCGGCCGGCGCCGTCGTCGCGGGCCCGGTCGTGCCCGACCTGCTCGCCGCCTCGCGGTCCGCGCAGGCCGCGCTCGCCGGGCTGAAGGCGTGCTCGGCGTGGCAGGACGCCCCCCGGCCGGTCCTCGCGGACGATCTCCTTCCGGAGCGGGCGATCGCCGGAGACCCCGCCGCGCGGGAGCAGCTGGTGGAGGAGATCTACAGACCGCTGGAGGAGGCCGGCTCCGCGCTCCTGGAGACCCTCGCGGTCTATCTGGAGCAGGCCTCGTCCCTGGAGGGCGCCGCCCGGATGCTCTTCGTGCACCCCAACACCGTGCGCTACCGGCTCCGACGTGTGACGGACGTCACCGGATGGTCGCCGTCGGACGTCCGCTCCGCGTTCACGCTGCGGATCGCGCTCATCCTCGGCCGTCTGGTCGCCGTCGAAGCGCAGTCCTAGACTTTTGTCGAACACCAACAACCAGCCCGACGGTTCTTCGTCCTTGTCCCCACCGGCGTAGGGCGCCGTCCACAAGAGAGAGTGTGAGGGTGCTCGTACTCGTCGCTCCCGGCCAAGGCGCCCAGACGCCTGGCTTCCTGACCCCCTGGCTCGACCTCCCCGGCGCGGGTGACCGCCTCGCGGCGTGGTCCGACGCCATCGGGCTCGACCTGCTGCACTACGGCACGCAGGCGGACGCGGACGCCATCCGCGACACGGCGGTGGCGCAGCCGCTGCTCGTGGCCGCCGGCCTCCTGTCCGCCGAGGCCCTGGGCGCGTCCCCGGACGCCGTCGCCGGCCACAGCGTCGGCGAGATCACCGCCGCCGCCTTCGCGGGCGTCCTCGACGCCGGCGACGCGCTGCGCCTGGTGCGCCGCCGCGGCCTGGCGATGGCCGAGGCCGCCGCCGTCACGAGGACGGGCATGGCGGCGCTGCTCGGCGGCGACCCCGCCGCGGTCGTCCCGCACCTGGAGAAGCTGGGGCTCACCCCCGCGAACGTCAACGGCGCCGGCCAGATCGTCGCCGCCGGCACCGCCGAGCAGATCGACGCGCTGGTCGCGGACAAGCCCGAGGGCGTGCGGCGGGTCGTCCCGCTGCAGGTCGCGGGCGCGTTCCACACCCACCACATGGCCCCGGCCGTCGAGAAGCTCGCCGAGGCCGCGAAGGAGCTCGCGCCCGCCGACCCGACGGTCGCGTACGTCTCCAACAAGGACGGGGCCGTCGTCGCGACCGGCGCCGAGGTCGTCGAGCGGCTGGTCGGCCAGGTGGCCAACCCGGTCCGCTGGGACCTGTGCATGGAGACGTTCCAGGCGCGCGGCGCGACCGCGCTGGTGGAGGTGTGCCCCGGCGGCACCCTGACCGGCCTGGCCAAGCGCGCCCTGCCGGGTGTGAAGACCCTCGCCCTGAAGACGCCCGACGACCTCGACGCGGCCCGCGCGCTGATCGCCGAGCACACCGCGGAAGGAGCCTGAGCCCCATGGCGAAGATCAGGGCACGCAAGGGCTCCCCGTACGCGCGCATCCTCGGCGTCGGCGGCTACCGCCCGGTCCGGGTGGTGCCCAACGAGGTGATCCTGGAGACGATCGACTCCTCCGACGAGTGGATCCGCTCGCGGTCCGGCATCGCGACCCGCCACTGGGCCTCCGACGAGGAGACCGTCGCCGCGATGTCGATCGAGGCGTCCGGCAAGGCGATCGCCGACGCGGGGATCAGCGCCGAGCAGATCGGCGCGGTCGTCGTCTCGACGGTCTCGCACTTCGCGCAGACGCCCGCCATCGCCACCGAGATCGCGGACAGGCTCGGCACCGACAAGGCGGCCGCGTTCGACATCTCCGCCGGCTGCGCGGGCTTCGGCTACGGGCTGACCCTCGCCAAGGGCATGGTCGTCGAGGGCTCGGCGGAGTACGTCCTCGTCATCGGCGTCGAGCGGCTGTCCGACCTCACCGACCTCACCGACCGGGCCACGGCCTTCCTGTTCGGCGACGGCGCCGGCGCGGTCGTGGTCGGGCCGGCCGACGAGCCGCACATCGGCCCCACGGTGTGGGGTTCGGAGGGCGACAAGGCCGGCACGATCACGCAGACCGTCTCCTGGGACCGCTACCGGGGCGACCTGTCCGGGCTGGCCAGGGACGCCGACGGCAACGTGAAGTTCCCGGCGATCACGCAGGAGGGCCAGGCGGTCTTCCGCTGGGCCGTCTTCGAGATGGCCAAGGTGGCCAAGGAGGCGCTGGACGCCGCCGGGATCACCGCAGACGAACTCGACGTCTTCATCCCGCACCAGGCCAACATGCGGATCATCGACTCGATGGTGAAGACGCTGAAACTGCCGGAGTCCGTCACGGTCGCCCGTGACATCGAGACCACCGGCAACACCTCGGCCGCCTCGATCCCGCTCGCGATGGAGCGGCTCCTGGCGACCGGGCAGGCGAAGAGCGGCGACACGGCGCTCGTCATCGGCTTCGGGGCGGGGCTCGTCTACGCCGCGACGGTCGTTACCCTCCCCTAGGCGGCGTCCGGGAGGATCCGGACGCCCGCCGAAAGCCACACCCTCCGCACCACGAACACGAAGGAGCGCCACCATGGCCGCCACCCAGGAAGAAATCGTCGCCGGTCTCGCCGAGATCGTGAACGAGATCGCCGGCATCCCGGTCGAGGACGTCCAGCTGGACAAGTCCTTCACCGACGACCTGGACGTCGACTCGCTGTCCATGGTCGAGGTCGTCGTCGCCGCCGAGGAGCGCTTCGACGTCAAGATCCCCGACGAGGACGTCAAGAACCTCAAGACGGTCGGCGACGCGGCGGACTACATCGCCAAGCACCAGGCCTGAGCCCGCGGGCTCCCGGCCCGTTGCCCACGGGGCACCGGGTCCCGGCCGCCGCACCGGCCCGGGGCCCGGCCGCCCGGCCGCCACGCGCAGTGGAGGCCGTAGATCTACTCACACACGTGGAGAACCCCTGTGAGCTCGACCCCTCGCACCGTGGTCGTGACCGGTATCGGCGCCACCACCCCGCTGGGCGGCGACGCGGCGTCCTTCTGGGACGCGCTGGTCGCCGGCCGGTCCGGCGTCCGCCCGCTGGAGGGCGAGCGCTTCGCCGACATCCCGGTGCGGATCGCCGCGCAGATCGCGGTGGAGCCCGGTGAGGTGCTGCCGCGTCCGGTGGCCCGCAAGCTGGACCGCTCGGCGCAGTTCGCGCTGGTCGCGGCCCAGGAGGCGTGGAAGGACGCGGGGTTCACCGCGAAGGCCGGGGACGATGACGCCGTCGACCCCGAGCGGCTCGGGTCGGTCATCGCGTCCGGCATCGGCGGGGTGACCACGCTGCTCGACCAGTACGACGTGCTGAAGGAGAAGGGCGTCCGCCGCGTCTCCCCGCACACCGTCCCCATGCTGATGCCCAACTCGCCCTCCGCGAACGTCGGGTTGGAGGTCAACGCGCGGGCCGGTGTGCACACCCCGGTCTCCGCCTGCGCCTCCGGCGCCGAGGCGATCGGCTACGCGGTGGAGATGATCCGCACCGGCCGCGCCGACGTGGTGATCGCCGGCGGGACCGAGGCGGCGATCCACCCGCTTCCCGTCGTCGCGTTCGCCAACATGATGGCGATGAGCAAGAACAACGACGAGCCCGAACTGGCCTCGCGCCCCTACGACAAGGCCCGGGACGGGTTCGTGCTCGGCGAGGGCGCGGGCGTCGTCGTCCTGGAGTCCGAGGAGCACGCGAAGGCGCGCGGTGCGCGGGTGTACTGCGAGGTCGTCGGGCAGGGCCTGTCCGCCGACAGCCACCACATCGCGCAGCCCGAGCCGACCGGCCGCGGGGTCGCGGCGGCCGTGCAGAACCTGCTCGACGCGACGGGCCTGAAGCCGTCGGAGATCGTGCACCTCAACGCGCACGCCACGTCCACCCCGCAGGGCGACGTCGCCGAGATCAAGGCGCTGCGGCGGGTGCTCGGCGACGACCTCGACCACGTCGCCGTCTCCGCGACCAAGTCGATGACCGGCCACCTCCTCGGCGGCGCGGGCGGCATCGAGACCGTCGCCACGGTCCTCGCCCTGCACCACCGGCTCGCCCCGCCGACCATCAACGTCGGCGAGCTCGACGACGAGATCGCCGAGGACGGCGCCGACATCGTCCGCGACGCCCCCCGCAAGCTCCCCGAAGGCCCGATCACCGCGATCAACAACTCCTTCGGCTTCGGCGGCCACAACGTGGTGCTGGCACTGCGCAGCGTCTGACCACGGCTCACCTGCGGTCGAGGCCCGTCCCCTTGGAGGGGGCGGGCCTTCGCGCGTGCAAGGGGGTGGGCGGGGCGCGGCCTACACGACCTGGTGGAGCCAGCGGACGGGGGCGCCCTCGCCGGCGTAGCGGAAGGGTTCGAGTTCGTCGTCCCAGGGTTTGCCGAGGAGCGCGGCGAGTTCGTTCTCCAGGGTGCTCTCGCCGAGCGCCGCGCGCGCCATCGCGGCGCGGATGCGGTCCTCGGGGACGAGGATGTCGCCGTGGATTCCGGTGACGGCGTGGAAGATGCCGAGCCGGGGGGTGGAGCTGTAGCGCTCCCCCTCCGTCGCCGCGGACGGCTCCGCGGTCACCTCGAAGCGCAGCTGCTGCCACCCCCGCAGTGCCGAGGCCAGCTTCGCCGCGGTGCCGGGGCCCGCCTGCCAGGAGAACTCCGCGCGCCAGGTGCCGGGCGCGGCCGGCTGTCTCACCCAGTCGAGGTCGACGCGGCCGCCGAGCACCCCGGCCACCGCCCACTCGACGTGCGGGCACAGCGCGCGGGGTGCGGAGTGCACGTACAGGACTCCACGTGTCGTCACCGGGACCTCCAGGTGGGTCGGGGCCGCCGTCCCCGGCGACCGCACGCCCGTGCCGAACCACGGCCGGACAGTAACCGACAATAGCCGAACGTTACCGCCCAAACATGACCGAACAGGACAGAACTGACGTGGTGCAATCTAACGAAGCCATGGGCCCGCTCGATCGCGGGGGTGGCCCGCGCGGGCCGATGGGGGCCAAGCTACCCTGCGGCGGAGTCGGGAGTGCGACGTACCGGCGGTCCCGGGAAACAGGGACTCGCCGCACGAATATGCGCGGTTCGCCGACGGCGACGAACGCGCCCGGTCGAAGATGACCAACGATGCTGACCGAAGGGGACCAGGGATGCCGAAGAGTGCGCACGACGAGGTGCGGCGGGGCCGCGACGACAGCCGTGACGACGGCGGCCGGAACCGCCGCGGGAGCGCCCGCCGGCCCCGCGCCGTCCTCGCCGTCGCACTGACCGCCGTCCTGGCCGGCGGCGCGCTCGCGGGCTGCGACGCGACCGGCGGCAACAAGCCCGCCCCGACCCCCTCCCCCACCTCCTCGAAGCCCGCCGGCCCGACCTGGAACACCGCGCCCGCCTCCGTCGCGGCCGTCGGCGACTCCATCACCGCCGGCTTCGACGTGTGCACCCTCCTCGCCGACTGCCCCGAGGCGTCCTGGGCGACCGGGACCCGCAAGAAGGTCAAGAGCCTCTCGCAGCGGCTGCTCGGCGCCGACGCGAAGGACAACAGCTGGAACTACGCGGTCTCCGGGGCCCGGATGGAGGGGCTGACGCCGCAGGTCCAGCGGGCCGTCCGGCACGAACCGGAGCTGCTCACCGTCCTGATGGGCGCGAACGACGCCTGCCGCGAGGACGTCGCCTACATGACGCCGGTCGCCGACTTCAGGCGCGACTTCGAGTCCGCGCTGCGGACCGTGCGGAAGGACTCCCCGAAGACGCAGGTGTACGTCTCCAGCGTCCCCGACCTCAAGCGGCTGTGGTCGCAGGGCCGCACCAACCCCGAGAGCAAGAAGCTCTGGTCGCTCGGCGTGTGCGCGGCGATGCTCGCGAACCCGGACGCGACGGACGCGAAGTCGAACGCGCGGCGGGACGCGGTGCGCCAGCGGGTCGTGGAGTACAACGAGGTCCTGCGCGACGCCTGCGCGACCGACGCGCTGTGCCGGTTCGACCCCACCCTCTTCGACTACAAGTTCACGCTGAAGCAGCTCAGCGAGTTCGACTACTTCCACCCCAACATCGACGGTCAGGCCAAGCTGGCGGAGGTCGCCTACGAGAATGTGACCTCCGCGGAGGGCCCGGCGTAACCTCCAGACCATGAGCAGCGAACTCTTCGGCACCCTTGACGACGGAACGGCCGTGCACCGCTGGACGCTGGAGCGGGGCGGCACCCGGGTGAGGGTCCTCACCTACGGAGCCGTCCTCCAGTCGGTGCGGGTCCCCGACCGCGACGGAGAGGGTGCCGAGGTGGTGCTCGGCCACCCGGATCTCGACGGCTACCTCCGCCACCCCGACCCCTACCTCGGCGCGGTCGTGGGCCGCTATGCGAACCGGATCGCGGGGGGTGCGTTCACGCTCGACGGGTGGACGTACACCCTTCCGCAGAACAACGGCGCGAACACCCTGCACGGCGGGTACACCGGCTTCGACAAGCGGGTGTGGGACGCGCAGGCCGTCGCGGACGGGGTCCGGCTGACCCTGGTCAGCGAGGACGACGACGAGGGCTTCCCGGGCCGTCTCGAGGTCACCACGACGTACACGCTCGACGCGGACGGCGGGCTGCGGGTCGTCTACGAGGCGACGACGGACGCGCCGACGCATCTCAACCTCACCCAGCACACCTACTGGAACCTCGGCGGGGCGGGCGACGGGACCGTCGGGGACCACGAGTTGCGGATCGCCGCGGAGCACTACACCGCGGTGGACGAGGAGTTGATCCCGACGCCCGGCGGTCCGACGCCGGTCGCCGGCACCCGCTTCGACTTCCGCGAGGCGCGGAAGGTGGGCGCGGGCTTCGACCACAACTACGTGCTCGACGGCTTCGCGCCCGACGGGAGCGCCGAGCGGGTCGTCGCCGAGCTGTACGAGGCGGGCTCGGGACGGGTGCTGACGGTCGCGACGACCGAGCCAGGCGTCCAGCTCTACACCGGCGACCACCTCGACGGTGAGCCCTTCGGACCGGGTGAGGGCGTCGCGCTGGAGACCCAGCACTTCCCCGACTCCCCCAACCGCCCGGACTACCCCTCCACGGTCCTCCGCCCGGAGGAACGATTCCGCTCGGTCACGCACTACACGTTCTCGACCCGCGCGGCGTTCTGAGCGGGGACTGCGCGGGGCGGAGGGCGACGGACGCGGGCGGGCCGCGCCGGGCCGCGCGGTGGTGATCCGGCACGGTGCTGATCCGGCGCGGCAAGGGCCGCCGGCCGCCGGACTCGGGCCGGGGTCGCAGCGGGCGGCCGCGTCGACGCGGCGGCCCGGGTCGTCATCGCGGCCAGGGCGGCCCGTGCCTCGACCGCACCGGGGGCCGGCCGCGGCGGGTCAGGTCAGCCGGGCCGGCTCCCGGGCTCCTCGGCGGGGGCGCGCCGCCCCGGCTCGCCCGCGCCGAAGTCCCTTCACGGTAAGGCAGGTTGGGCCGCCGTTCAGCGGGTGAGCCCCGCGCGCGCCCGGACGTCGTCGATCGCGTGCGCGGCGAGGAGCTCGTAGCCGCCTGGGACGGTGTGCCAGCCGCCGTCGTGCCAGACCTGGAACGCCCGCTCGGGCAGGTCGAGTTCGACCTCCACCGTCTCCCCCGGTTCGGCCGCCGCATTCGCGAACGCGGCCAGCCGGCGGGCGGGCCGCTCGACCGGGGACGCGTCGTCGCCGACCGGCGCGAGGTAGAGCTGCACGGTCTCGCGGCCGGGCCGGTCACCGGTGTTGGTGATCCTGACGGTCGCCCGGGCGCCGTCGACGGTGAGGGAGTCGTAGGACCAGGTGGTGTAGCCGAGGCCGTGGCCGAAGGGGTAGGCGGGGGTGCGTCCGGCGCGGTCCCAGGCGCGGTAGCCGATGAACACACCCTCCGTGTACGGAAGTTGACCGTCGACGGGCCGGGTGTCCGAGACGGGCGCGTCCGCGAGCGCGACGGGCCAGGTGGTGGGCAGCCGCCCCGCGGGCTCCTCCGCCCCGAGCAGGACGTCCGCGAGGGCCGCGCCGCCCTCCTGGCCCGGGAACCAGGTCAGGAGCACCGCGGCGACGTCCTCGCGCCACGGCATCTCGACGGGCGAGCCCGCGTTGACCACCACGACGGTGTTCGGGTTGGCCGCGGCGACCGCGCGCACGAGGTCGTCCTGGCGGCCCGGCAGCCGCAGGTGCTCGCGGTCGTAGCCCTCGGACTCGACGGCCGAGGTGGTCGCGACGACGACCACCGCCGCGTCGGACGCCCGCGCCGCGGCCACCGCCTCGGCGATCAACTCGTCCTCGTCGCGCTCCGGTTCGCCGTGCACGAGGGAGAAGATCAGCGCCTCGATCGGCGCGCCGGGCATCCGGAACACCGGGTGGTTCAGGGTGACGGCGACCGGCACACCGGCCTCGAGGTCCACGGCGCCGCGCTCGACGGGCGTGCCGAAGACCGACTCGAACGGGTCGGAGCCCATGACGAGCTCCTCCGTGCCGGAGAACAGCTCGCGGCCGCCGACGGTGAGCGCGTAGTCGCCGACGCCCCGGGTGCCGAAGTGGTGGAGCCCGCTCACCCGCGGGGTGAAGGTGCCGGTGATGTCGACGGAGTGCAGCTCCTCGTAGGCGACGCCGTCGGGGAAGTCCGCGCCGATCCAGAAGACCTCGCCCTGGTGGAGCGGGATCGAGCCGAGGACCTTGCCGTCGGCGTCGCGGCAGACCGCTTCGAGGTCGAAGCCCTTGTCCGCGGTGGTGAGCGCCTCGGCGGGGTCCGCGCCGAGGGTGTAGGTGAGCGCGCCGTCCGGGAGCGCGGCGGTGAGGCCCTCCAGCGCGGAGACGACGTGCGCGGGGAACACCCGCGCCGAGCCGCCGCCCTGCTCGCGCGGGTCGCGTGCGGCCGCGCCGGAGAGGGCGACGGTGGCGGTGGGCGCAAGGGGCAGCACGGGCCGCCCGCCGCGGAGTTCGTTGCGCAGCAGCACGAAGGACCGGCGGGCCACCTCGCGGGCCAGCGCGGCGCCGTCGACGGGCTCGGGCAGCTCCGCCTCGGGGACCTCGGCCGGCACCCCTTCGAGCGCGCCGACCCGGGCGGCGAGCCGCAGGACGTTGCGGACGGCCCCGTCGACCTTCGCCTCGTCCACCTCCCCGGCCCGCACGGCCGCCGCGAGCGCCTCGCCGTAGACCGTGCGCGGGCCGGGCATGGCGACGTCCGTGCCGCCGAGGATGTCCCCGACGGTGGAGCGGGCGGCGGTCCAGTCGGAGACGACGAAGCCGTCGAAGCCCCACTCGCCGCGCAGGACGTCGTTCTGCAGGTGGCCGTGCTCGGTCATCGTGGTGCCGTTGACCGCGTTGTAGGCCGACATGACGCCCCAGGGGCGGGCGTTCGCGACGATGGCCTCGAACGGGGCGAGGTACAGCTCGCGCAGGGCGCGGTCGGCGACGACGTTGTCCACGGTGAACCGGTCGGTCTCGGCGTCGTTGGCGACGAAGTGCTTGACCGTCGTGCCGACCCCGCCGTCCTGGACGCCCGCCACGTACCCGGTGCCGATCTCGCCGGTCAGGTACGGGTCCTCGCTGTACGCCTCGAAGTGGCGGCCGCCGAGCGGGGAGCGGTGCAGGTTGACGGTCGGGGCGAGCAGCACGTGGACGCCCTTGCGGCGGGCCTCCTGGGCCAGGAGGCGGCCGGTCCGGCGGGCGAGCGCGGGGTCCCAGGTCGCGCCGAGCGCGGTGGGCGAGGGCAGGGCGATCGAGGGGTCGTCGGCGGTCCAGCGGCCGCCGCGCACGCCGATCGGGCCGTCGGACATCACCAGCGAGGCCAGCCCGACGCCCGGCAGCGGCGGCAGTGTCCAGCTGTCCTGGCCGGCCAGGAGCCGGGCCTTGGTGTCCAGGTCGAGCGCGGCGAGCGCCTTCTCGACGGCGGCCTCCACGGCGGTCGCGCGGGCGTCGCGTGCGTCGGGTGCGTCGGGTGCGTCGGGTGTCGGGGCCACGGGGTGCCTCCTCGTCGAGGTATGTGGATGCGGGGCGTCTTCCGGTCCTATGATGGACGGACTTACCTGTCATTCGGTAGGTAGCGTGATGTATTCGTGACATAGGCGTGCGTGACGAGGAGCGGCGATGACGACGGGCGCCCGGGCGGGCAGCGAGGGGCGGCGGGGGGAGATCGTGCGGGCGGCGCTGGAGGTGATCGCCGAGCGCGGTTACCGGGGGGCCTCGCTCGGTGCGGTCGCCGAGCGGGTGGGGCTCACCCAGCAGGGGCTGCTGCACTACTTCCCGGGCAAGGAGGCCCTGCTCGTCGCCGTCCTGGAGGAGCGCGACCGGTGGGACACGGCGCCCGGCCGGCCCTGGCGGCTCGACCTGCTCACCGCGCTGGTGGAGTACAACGCGACGCGGCCCGGGGTCGTCCAGACGTTCTCCGCGCTGCTCGGCGAGAGCGTCACCGAGGACCACCCGGCCCGGGCGTACTTCACCGGGCGTTACGGGCGGGTGCGGGAGGGCATGGCGACGGCGCTGCGGGCCGCGTACGGCGAGCGGCTGCCGTCGGGGCTCACCCCGGAGCGGGCCGCGCCGCTGCTCGTCGCCGTCATGGACGGGCTGCAGTACCAGTGGCTGCTCGACCCCGGCGCGGTGGACATGGCGGCGGCGTTCGAGGACTTCCGGCTGCTCCTTGAGGGGTCGGCGGGGGGTTAGGCGCCGTACGGGCTGCGGTCGTCGTACGGGGTGCGGTCGTCGTCGTGCGGGGCGTGGTCGTCGCGCTCGCCGAGGAGTTCCTGCGTCAGCAGGGTGGCGCCCGCGACCGCGCCGGGCATGAGGACGACGGCCACGAACGGGACGAGGAACGCGGCGGCGAGGGGTGCGCCGAAGCCGATCGTCATCAGCCGTCGGGAGCGGAGCAGGTTCAGCCGCTTGGTGAGGCCGATCCGGCGGCGCTGGCCCGCCACCGCGACGAGTTCCTGCGCGAGGAAGAAGCCGGTCGTCATCACGGCGACGACCGGGACTACCGTCTGCCCGACCACCGGCACGAATCCCGCCGCGAACAGGAGCACGCCGAACAGGGCCACCCGGACCAGGATCCGCATGCTGTCCCGCGCGCTGACCAGGAGTTCGCGCCACATCGGGATGCCGGACTCGTGCACGGTCCCGATCGTGCTCCGGTCCACCTCCTCGCTCAGCCGCTCGTAGAACGGCTCCCCGACCAGCAGCGTCACCGCCGTGAACGCGACCACCGCGATCAGCAGCACCAGCGCCCACAGCACGACCGTCAGCGCGCCGCGGAACACGTCCTTCCCTGACCACTCGTCCGCGAACGGCGTCAGCCACGCCACCAAGTCGTCCCCGCCGTAAGCGAGTCCGACGAGCACGGCCGCGTACAGCACGAGCGTCACCAGCCCGGGCAACAACCCGAACCCGAACCACCTCCCGTGCCCCAACACCCACCGCTGCCCCCGCAGCAGAAACCCGAAGCCCTTGCCCAGATCGCGCATGCGTTCAGAGTACGTGCGCGATCGTGCGGCGCCCCCCGGCCCCCACAACGGCGGGGGCACGCGAGAGATGGCGGCGCGCCCGATTCTGACGGGATGCCAGAAGGGCCGCACCCCGCAGAGCAGGGTGCGGCCCGGGAAGGGTGCGGTGTCAGGCGACGGCCAGGTCGACCTTGATGTTGCCGCGGGTCGCGTTGGAGTAGGGGCAGACCTCGTGGGCCTTCTCCAGGAGGGACTGGGCGGTGGCCGCGTCGACGTTCGGGATGTGCGCGGAGATCTCGACCTCCAGGCCGAAGCCGCCGGCCTCCGTCTTGCCGAAGCCGACCTTCGCGGTGACGGTCGAACCGGAGATGTCGGCGCCCTCCTTGCGGGCGACGACACCGAGCGCGCCCTGGAAGCACGCGCTGTAGCCCGCGGCGAAGAGCTGCTCCGGGTTGGTGCCGGCGCCGCTGCCGCCGAGCTCCTTGGGCGGGTTGACGACCACGTCGAGCTTGCCGTCGTCGCTCGCCACCCGGCCGTCCCGGCCGTTCTCGGCGGTCGCGGCGGCGGTGTAGAGCGCGTCGATCTTCTGGATGGTCATGAAGAAGCTCCCCTTCTTGTTCCGTTGATCGGAAGCACACTACCGCGATGCGAAATCGCGGAAGGAGACGGGTGTCACAGCGCGACGATCATCTTCCCGGTGTTCTGGCCCCGCAGCATGCCCACGAACGCGTCGACGGCGGTGTCGATGCCCTCCGCGCGCGTCTCGCGGTACTTGAGGTCGCCGGAGCGGACCCAGCCGGCCACGTCGGAGACGAACTGCTCCTGGAGGTGGGCGTGGTCGCCGACGAGCATGCCCTGCAGCCGCAGCCGCTTGCCGATGACGAGGGCGAGGTTGCGCGGCGCGGGCGAGGCCTCGGTGTCGTTGTAGACCGAGATCATCCCGCAGATGGTGGCGCGCCCGTGCACGTTGAACGCCGTCAGCGCGGCCTCCAGGTGCTCGCCGCCGACGTTGTCGAAGTAGACGTCGATGCCGCCCGGGGCGGCCGCGCGCAGCTGCTCGACGACGGGGCCGTTCTTGTAGTTGAACGCCGCGTCGAAGCCGAGCTCGTCGACGAGGTAGCGCACCTTGTCGTCCGAGCCCGCCGAGCCGATGACCCGGGACGCGCCCTTGAGGCGGGCGATCTGGCCGACCTGGCTGCCGACCGCGCCGGCCGCGCCGGAGACGAAGACCGCGTCGCCCTTCTTGAAGGACGCGACCTCCAGGAGGCCGGCGTACGCGGTGAGGCCGGGCATGCCGAGCACGCCGAGGTAGGCGGAGAGCGGGGCCGCGTCCGGGTCGACCTTCGTGGCGTGCTCGGCCTTCACGGACGCGTACTCACGCCAGCCGAGCCCGTGCAGGACGTGGTCACCGACCTGGAAGCGGTCGTCGGCGCTGGCGATCACCTCGCCGACGGCCCCGCCGTCCATCGGCCTGTCCAGCTGGAACGGCGGGACGTAGGACTTGACGTCGTTCATCCGGCCGCGCATGTACGGGTCGACGGACATGAACGCGTTGCGGACCAGGATCCGGCCCGCGGCCGGGGCCTCGACGGCCGCCTCGCGCAGGGCGAAGTCCTCGGCGGTGGGCCAGCCCTGGGGGCGGGCGACGAGGTGCCATTCACGGCCGGTGGTGGGGAGTGCGGACATTGCGGCTCGTCCTCCTGCTCGGGGTGGGGCGCCACGGGTCGGGCGCCCGAAAAGCTTCAGGTGCTGAAACAACCATGCGTCCGAATATTTCACCTTGTCAAACAACTCGGTACGCTGGGGCGTATGACACCCTCCGCACGCCCCCCTGATCCGCTCACCTTCGAGGTGGTCGAACTCATCGGCGCGGTCGTGAACCGCTACCGCGAGGAGTACGAGGAGGCGGCCGGCAAGCACGGACTCACCGGGGCGCAGGCCCGTGTGCTCCGTCTTCTCTCCATCGAGGCCGCGCCCATGCGGCGGATCGCCCGGAAACTCCACTGCGAGCCGTCGAACATCACCGGCATCGTGGACCGCCTGGAGGCGCGCGGCCTGGTCGAGCGCAGGCCGGACGCGGGCGACCGCCGCGTGAAGCTCGCGGCGGTCACCGACGAGGGCCGCGAGGTCGCCTCCCAGCTGCGGGAGTCGCTCGACTTCGCCCGCGAGCCGCTGAGCGACCTCTCGGTCGAGGAGCGGACGGTCCTCCGCGACCTGCTGCGGCGCATGCTGGGCGTCGACTGACCGCCGCACACCCGACCGCGCGCGCACGGACCGCTGCCGCGCCGGACCGCGCCGCGCACACCCGGACCGCCAGGTCCACGCCAGACCGGGCCCGCGCCCGCCCGGACCGCGCCGGACCGCGCCGCACGCGCGTCGGGCCGGGCGCGCGCGTCACGACGGGCGCACCTCAGGCCGCGCACAGAGCACGGCGGGCGGGCGCCGGACCGGCCCGCGCCGTGTCACGGCCGGCGCGGTGTCACGGCCCGCGCGGAGTCACCGCGTATGCGGTGTCACAGCCCGTGCCGCGTCACGGCGTGCGGCGTTCTTCGAGGTCGCCGCGGAGGCGCTGGGCGCGGAGGACCAGTTCCAGTTCGAAGCGGCGGTCGGGGTCGTCGATCTCGTCGCCCCACAGCTCGCGGATCTGGCGCAGGCGGTAGCGGACGGTCTGCGGGTGGACGCCGAGCCGGTTCGCGACCTCCGGCGCGCCGCCGCGGGTCTCCAGCCAGGCGAGCAGGGTCTCGGCCAGCCGGCGGGCGTGGGTGGGCCCGCATTCCGCGAGCGGCGCGAGGCGGCGCGTGGCGAGGTCGTCGAGGAGCTCCTCGGGCGGCAGCAGGACGAGCGCCTCGGTGTGCTCGGTGCAGTGCAGCACCTCGCCGGCGGGCAGCAGCTTGCGCTCCATGAGGCCGACCGCCACCTCCGCCCAGCGCAGCGACTTCGCCGCCTGGGCGAGCGGCACGGCGGGGCCGATCGCCCCGGACCAGCCGGTCATGGCCCGCCGGAGCAGCTCGGCGCGGCCGCCCGCGTCGGGGTCGGGGACGATCATGCGGGGCTGCTCGAACTCCATGTCGAGCAGCACCTCCGCGCCGACGGCCGGCGCCACGGCCTCGCGGGCCGGGCGGAGCAGGACGCCGACGGCCACCACGGACGGCAGCGTCCAGCCGACCCGCGCGGCCCGCTCGGCGACGGCGTCGTCGAAGTCGGGCCGCGGGTGCTCGGTGAAGAGCAGCTCCATGAGCTTGCGCTGCAGCCGCAGCCGCTCGCCGACCTGACGCGCGGCGGCCTCCGCGTAGCCGCGTACCGATTGCTCCACGAGACCGTCCAGGTAGGCGTAGCCGGCTTCGGCCAGTTCGTACATCGCGGGCGGCGGGATGTCGGCCTGCTGCCCCAGTTCGGCCAGGCGCCGCCAGGTGAGGCGGGTGCCGAGCCGGTACATCGCCTGGAGGGTGTCCAGGCTGCGGCCGTGCAGCCCCTCGCCCCGCCCGAAGTCCTGGAAGACCGAGGGCGGGACCTCGACCGTGCGGCCGGGGGTGGCGAGCTGCCGGACGAAGACCTCGATCGCCCGCCGGATGCCGACCAGGGCCAGCGGTTCGCCGGCCTGGTCGAGCACGATCGGCAGGTGCGGGTACTCGCGCCGGAGCTCCGTCAGGATCTCGTCGGCGAGCGCCGGGGTCTCGGCGGCGGCCAGTTCGGCGAAACGCCGGATCACCGGCCCGGGTACGTCACGCCAGGCCGAGCGAGGGACCGACATCAGCCATCAGAGGGCTGGCCGGACGGAGCCGCCGCCTCGGGAGCCGGCGTCTCGTAGGTGACCAGCGGCGTGTTCGGCTGGTCGGGCTTGGCCGTGAGCAGCTCGACGATGCCGAAAGCGGCACCTACGGCGAGCGCCGCTGCGAAGAGCGACGTGAGCACGGCGGCGAAAAGTCTCTGCATGGGTCGTTCAGCCTCCTGGACGGACCTTATCCGGTCCGCGTTCTCGGATCGCTGCAACCCTTATCCCGGTTACCCGCCGACCCCAACCGGCGAGTAACCCAGTCTTTGTCATGCATTGACACCTCGTCAAGGGTGCGCTTACGGTCCCGGCCCTAGGGGTGTGCAGCCGATCAGCACGGGCCGCACCCCTTTCGACCGGTTCGAGACGGTCAATCCCCGCGCTTTCCGCAGTTCCCGTTCCTGTTCACGCGAGGCACCACACCCTCTGGAGTGCCGCATGCGCCCCACCGGCCACCCGTCCCCCGACCGCCCCTCGAGACCGTCACCGTTGTCGCTGGTCCTGTTGGGCATAGGCGTCTTCCTGCTGACGCTCGCGCCGCTGCTCGCCTGGTACGTCCAGCCGAACGCCAAGCGCACCCCGATCGACATCGACGCGACCACCGTCTTCACCGGTACCGGCAGCTACTTCGACCAGGGCGAGGTCGAGACGGTCGACGGCCAGGCCCTGACGATCACCCGCAAGGTCCGGGGCGACGTCGAGGACAGCACCGACGACCGGTCCATCTGGGAGGTGTCGACGACCGTCGACACCAAGGACTCGCTCCCCGCGGAGGACCCGCGGGACGCGCTCCAGTGGAGCACCGAGCGGTGGGTCACCGACCGGAAGACCAACCGGCCGCTGCACTGCTGCGAGGAGTCCCCCGTCTTCGACGGCGAGGCCTACCTGAAGTTCCCCTTCGACGTGGAGAAGCGCTCCTACCGCTGGTGGGACAACACGCTCGGCGGCACCGTCCCGCTCCAGTTCAAGGGCACCAAGAAGATCCAGGGCTACGAGGGCTACCGGTTCACCGGCTCCGTCGACCCGGTCCGCACCGGCACCCGGCAGGTCCCGGGCACCCTGGTCGGCGTGAAGGCCGGCGGGCAGGTGCTGGCCGAGGAGTGGTACTCCAACCACGGCATCGAGCTCGTCGTCGACCGCGCCACCGGCCGCATCATCTACGCGGCGATCGGCCCGAAGAAGACCCTGCGCGCCCCGGGCGGCACCAAGGACGAGGTCGTCCTGCTCGACAGCCAGAAGATCGGCTTCGACACGAAGACCCAGAAGACGCAGGTCAAGCTCGCCAAGGAGGGCAGCGACCAGCTGAAGACGGTCGGCCAGACGGCGCCGGCGCTGGCGGGGCTCACCGGCCTCCTGCTGGCCGCCGCGGGCGTGGTCCTGCTCGTCCGGGGCCGCAAAACGCCCGAAACGGCGTCCGGTGAGCACTCCGGTGAGTGAGCCGCTCTCCGGAACGGCCTCCACTGGACGGAAAGTGATGACCTCGCGGCGACAGTTCGATCAGAAATTGTCACTTCGGTGAGTAGCCGCATCGGACCGGGCCGCGAAAACTGTCCACCCACCCCGCAGCCTGATCCCGGTTGTCACGTGGTCCCCCGACTTCCCCAGGGGGCGCAGCTCTCCCCGGAGCGCCCGCAGTACCGCACCACCACCCTCATCAGAAGCCTCAGACGAGTTGGAGCACGCATGCCCCAGCACGTACGCCCTCCGGTCCTCGGCAGCCGCCCCTCGGAGGCCGCGCCGCAGACCCCTCAGCCGTTTCCCCGCAGGATCGTCTTCCTGTCCCGCCGGGACCTCGGCAACCCCGCCGCGGGCGGGTCGGAGCTGCTCATCGACCAGCTCGCCGACGGCCTGACCCGCCTCGGGCACCAGGTCACCCTGCTGTGCGGCGGGCCGGCCGCGTACCGCAACTACCGGGTCGTCTCCGCGGGCGGCGACCTCGGGCACTACCTGCGCGCGCCCCGCGCACTGGCCCGGCAGGTCGGCGACTGCGACCTGCTGGTCGAGGTCTGCAACGGGATGCCGTACCTGGCCCCGCTGTGGCACCGCGGGCCGACCCTGTGCCTGGTCAACCACGTGCACACGGACCTGTGGGGGATGCGCTACCCCGGCCCGGCCGCCAAGCTCGGCCGCAAGCTGGAGCACTGGGCGCTGTCCGGCGCCGACGGCGGCCGCAAGAACCTGATGGTCGCCGTCTCGTCCTCGACCGCCACCGCGCTGCGGGACATCGGCGTCGACCGGGAGCGCATCCGCGTCGTGCACAACGGGGTCGACGACCCCGCCCCGCAGACCCCCCGGTCCGAGGAGCCGCTGTTCCTGGCGGTGGGCCGGCTGGTGGAGTACAAGCGGATCGACCTGCTCCTGCGGCTGTGGGAGCGGGTGCGCCCCGTGACCGGCGGCAGGCTGGTCATCGTCGGCGACGGCCCCGAGCGTGCGCGGCTCGAGGCCATGGCCGGTCCCGGCGTGGAGTTCGCCGGGCGGGTCAGCGAGGCGGAGAAGCACCGGCTGTTGTGCGCGGCCTGGCTGCTGCTCCACCCCTCCGCGGTGGAGGGCTGGGGCCTCGTCGTCACCGAGGCCGCCGCCCGCTCGACGCCGTCGCTCGGCTTCGACATACCCGGGCTGCGCGACTCCATCGAGGACGGCGTCACCGGCGTCCTCGCCCACGGCGAGAGCTCGTTCGCCGCCGCCTGGTGCACCCTCGCTCTGAGCCGTGAGCGACGGGAGGCCCTCGGGCGCGCGGCGGGCCAGCGGGCCCAGCGGTTCCGCTGGAGCAGCACCGTCGCCGCGTTCCGGGCGGTCGCCGCCGAGGCGTGCCGCCCTGGCGGGTCGCCCTGATGAGACCGCGCACCAAGGCCGCACGCCCCGAGGCGTCCGGATGGAAGGACCCCTCGCTGCGGAGGTCGGTCGCACTGTTCCGCGCCTTCATGGGCGAGCAGAGCGACCCCGAGGCGTGCTACCGCCTCCTCGCCCGGGACGCGGTGTCCCAGGTCGAGGCGTACGGCGGCCCGGTCTCGGGCCGCACCGTCGTGGACATCGGCGGGGGCGGCGGCTACTTCCTGGAGGAGTTCCGGCGCCGCGGCGCGGACGCGTTCCTCTTCGAGCCCGACCCGCGGGAACTGGGCGAGCACGCCCCGGAGGGCTCGGTGCGCGCGGACGGCTACCTGCTGCCGCTCGCCGACGGGGTCGCGGACGTGACCTTCTCCTCCAACGTGCTCGAGCACGTCGACGACCCGCAGACCTTCCTCAGCGAGATGGTCCGCGTGACCCGCCCCGGCGGGCTGATCTACGTGTCGTTCACGAACTGGTACTCCCCCTGGGGCGGCCACGAGTGGGCGCCCTGGCACTACCTGGGCGCCGAGCGCGCCCGCAACCGCTACCGCCGGAAGACCGGCCGCGAGGCCAAGCACCGGCTGGGCGACAACCTGTTCACCATCCACGTAGGCACGACGCTCCGCCAGGTCAGGGCCCGTCCGGACGTACGGGTCGTCGCGGCCCGTTCCCGCTACTGGCCGTTCCTGGCCGGTGTCGTCACCCGGGTGCCGCTGCTCCGCGAGTTCGCCACCTGGAACCTCCTTCTCATACTGCGGCGGTGTCCATGACCAGCACGGTTGCTCCACCTCGTCCGCCGGCCACCCGGCCGCCGGCCGAGCCAAGACGTCAGCCACCGGCGGACGGGCCGCGCTCGCGGCGCTGGCTGCTCGGGTTCTGGGCGGCGGTGTTCCTCGCCTTCGTGGCCGCGGCGCCGGGCCGGATGACCTTCGAGACCAAGCTCGGGGTGGCCTACGACCCGTGGCGGTTCCTCGGCGACCTCGGTCAGCTGTGGAACGACCAGGCGGGCTTCGGCGGGATCTTCAACCAGTACGTCGGCTACGCGTTCCCGATGCTGCCGTACTACGCGCTGACCGACCTGCTCCAGATACCCGTCTGGCTGGCCGAGCGGCTGTGGCTGTCGCTGATCGTCGCCGCCGCGTTCTGGGGCGCGCTGCGCCTGGCCGAGCGCCTGGGCGTCGGCACGCCGTCGACCCGCGCGCTCGGCGCGGTGGTCTACGCCCTGTGGCCCACGTACACGATCATCGTCGGCTCGACGTCGGCCGGTGCGCTGCCCGGCGCGCTGCTGCCGTGGGTGCTGCTGCCGCTGACGAACTTCGCGGTCGCGCCGCGCCTGGCCGCCGCGCGCTCCGCGCTGCTCATCCCGTTCATGGGCGGGGTCAACGCGGCCTCCACGCTGGCCGCGCTGCTGCCGGTGTTCCTCTACGTCGTCTCCCGCCGCCCCCGGCTGCTCGCCTGGTGGGCGCCTTTCGTGGTGCTCGCGACCGCCTGGTGGGTCGTCCCGCTGCTGCTGCTCGGCTCGTACGGCGAGAACTTCCTGCCGTACGTGGAGACGTCCGAGACCACCACGGCCACCATGTCCGCCACCGAGATGCTGCGCGGTGCGGGCAACTGGGTGGGCTACCTGAACTTCGGTGACCCGTGGCTGCCGGCCGGCTGGGCCGTCGCCACCTCCGCGCTGGTCATCGTCTGCTCGGCGTTCGCCGCCGCGATCGGCCTGGCCGGTCTCGCGAGCCGCGGGCTGCCCGAGCGCCGCTGGCTGGTGCTCACCGCGACCGTCGTCGTCCTGGTGACGCTCGCCGGGTACGCGGGCGCCTTCGGCGGCCCGTTCAGCGGTCCGGTGCAGGACGCGCTGCAGAGCTGGCTGGCGCCGTTCCGCAACATCTACAAGTTCCAGCCCGGCCTCGCGCTGGTCCTGGTGCTCGGCATCATGCACATCACCGCCTCGCTGCGGCCCGGCAAGCGGTTCGTGCCGCTGGTCGCGACCGTCCTGATCGTGCCGGGCCTCCTCTGGCCGTACCTCAGCGGCGCGATCCTCCAGCCGGGCTCGTTCTCCGACCTGCCCAAGTACTGGAGCGCGACGGCGGACTGGCTGGAGAAGAACTCGCCCGACTCGCGGGCGTACGTCACCCCGGCCACCGCGCACGGCATCTACACCTGGGGCTCCCCCATCGACCAGCCGCTCGACGTGCTGGCCGAGTCGCACTGGGCGCAGCGCGACTACGTACCCTTCGGCACGCCGGGCAACCGCCGCACCACCGACGCGGTGGAGCAGGCGCTCCTGTCGGGCGGCAAGGTCCCCGGCCTCGCCGAGTACCTCAGCCGCGCCGGGCTGCACTACGTGGTCGTGCGCAACGACCTCGACCCCGACCAGATCGGCTACGTGCCCTCGACGACCGTCAAGCGCACCCTCGAGGAGTCCGGCTACCAGCGGGTCACCGGCTTCGGCCCGGTCATGACCAACGGCCGGATCGCGAACGACACCCCGATCCAGGTCGAGGGCCTCTACCCGCGCCAGCGCGCGGTGGAGGTCTACGCGCCGGCCGACGCGGACGCGCTGCGCCCGGGTCAGGCCAGGCTCTACCCCGCGGCGAACACCGCGGTGGTCAGCGGCGGCCCCGAGTCGCTGCTGCCGCTCGCGGCCGACCCGTCCCTGAAGGACCGGCCGACCGTGCTCGCCGGCGACGCGACCCCCGGTGTGGGCGAGCCCGCGCTGCGGGTCTCCGGTGACGGTCTGCGCCGGGCGGACACCCGCTTCGGCCTGGTCGGCGCGAACACCTCGTACACCTACACCTCCACCGAGCGGAACCCGCAGGACAACCTGCAGGACCCGGGCAAGGAGCCGCGGCAGATCCTGCCCTCCACGGGCCAGGAGCACCAGACGGTCGCCGAGCTCAAGGGCGCGAAGGCGGTGACCGCGTCCAGCAGCGGCAACTGGCTCTTCCACCTGCCGCAGTTCGACCCGGTCAACGCCTTCGACGGCGACCCGGCCACCGACTGGGCGGAGGGCAGCTCCGGCAGCCCCGAGGGCGAGTGGGTGCGGATCGCGTTCGACCGGACGACGGACGTGCCCGAGACGCTGCGGATCACCCCGATGCCGGCCGACGCGCTGCGCTCCGCGCCCACCCGGGTGCGGATCGAGACCGAGCGCGGTGCGGTGAACAGCTGGCTGAAGCCGAACGGCGAGCCGCAGGACGTCGAGGCCCCCGCGGGTCCGACCGACTGGCTGAAGGTCACCGTGATCGGCGTGCAGGAGGGCGGGGCCGGCCTGGTCGGCACCGGGTTCTCCGACATCGACATCCCCGGTGTGACGGTCAAGCGCACCCTCGCCCTGCCGAAGGACGGCAAGGCGGCGCAGAGCTTCTCCCTCACCCAGGGCCAGGAGCGCGGTCTGGACCGCACCTTCGAGACCGAGGTGAGCGGCTCCTACGAGCTCACCGGCACCGCCCGCGCCGTCCAGGGCCCGGAGCTGGACAAGCTGCTCTACGGCCTGGTCCCGGAGAAGCCGACGGGCAAGCTCGTCGTCACGGCGGACTCCACCGCCCGCTACGGCACGTCGGTCTCGCCGCGCAACCTGACCGACGGCGACCTCACCACCGCGTGGATCGCCGGCGACAAGGCCGTGCTGCACCTGAAGTGGCCGACGAAGACCGCGGTCGGCGAGATCATCTTCGCGGCGGCGGGCGGCCTGTCCACCCGCGCCGAGGAGGTCCAGATCAGCTCGCCCGACGGGGCCGTCGTCGCGGGCGTCGACAAGAACGGCGCCGCCCGCTTCACGCCGATCACCACCGACCGGATGGACATCACCGTCTCGAAGGTCGCGGACCTGAAGCTGGCGAACCCGCTGGCCGACGAGAAGCTCCAGCTGCCGGTGGGCCTGACCGAGGTCTACGTCCCGGCGCTGGACGGCCTGCGGGCCAAGCAGCCGGCCGCCGACCGCCCGTTCACCACGGAGTGCGGTCAGGGCCCGATGGTCTCGGTCGACGGCAAGCCGTACCAGACCCGCGCCGAGGGCGTCGTGGGCGACCTGCGCGAGCGGCGGCCGGTGAAGGTCGCCCTCTGCGGGGCGGAGGAGTCGCTGACGCTCAGCCCGGGTGAGCACCGGGTCGAGGCGGCCGCGGCCGGTCCGCTGGCCTTCGACCACATCGCCCTGACCAGTGGCGAGACCCCTGAGCCCGCCGCCTCCGAGCGCGAGCTGAAGATCGACGACTGGGCGGGCGACGAGCGCAAGGTCACCGTCGGTTCCGGCGAGGCGTCGTACCTGACGACCTACCAGAACGCCAACGACGGCTGGAAGGCCACCCTGGACGGCAAGGAGCTGTCCTCGGTCCGGCTCGACGGCTGGCAGCAGGGCTGGCTGATCCCGTCCGGCGAGGGCGGCGACGTCAGCATCGAGTTCACCCCGGCGAAGACGTACGACATCGGGCTCGTCGCGGCCGGTGTGGCGCTGCTGGTGCTGATCGGGGCGGCGCTCTTCCGCCGCAAGGAGGAGAACGCCCGCGGTCCCGAGCCGACGGAGGCCCCGGCCCCCGGCCTGGTGCTCGGCGCGGTGGTCCTCACCCTCGTGATGGTCGTGGTCGCCGGTCCGCTGGCGCTCCTGGTGCCGGTCCTCGCGGTCGTCGCCTGGTTCCGCTCGCGGCTGCTCGCGGTGATCGCCTTCGTCGCCATGACGGTGGCGGGTGTGATCGCGGCGGTCGGCGCGGGCGAGGCCCCGGCCAGGGACGCGGGCGCGTTCAGCCCGGCGGCGCAGGTCTTCGCGCTGATCGCCCTGGTGGCCGCGCTGGTCACCGTCGGCGGGCAGGGCGTGCGCGCCCGGCGCGACGAGGCGGGGACGAGCGGGTACGGGCCCGAGCGGGAGCCGGTTCCGGCCGCCGCGGGCGCCGGCTCGGGTGCCGCAGCGGGTTCCGCCGCGGGGTCCTCGACCGGGTCCGCCTCCGGGGACACCCTGGTGGGCGGTCCGGTGCCGGCCCAGAAGACGGCCCCCGAGGAGGAGTCCTCGCCGCGCACCACGCCGCTCCGCAAGGAGGGGCCGGAGGCCTCCGCGCCCGCGGAGGCCCCGAAGCCGGCGGAGACCTCGAAGCCGGCGGAGTCCGCCGCGCCGGCGAGGTCCCCGGAGCCCGAGGACGCCAGGCCCGCGGAGTCCGCCCCGGACAAGCCGGCCTCCTCCCGCACCGTCGGGCTCCGCAAGGAGCCCGGGAAGGAGTCCGGCGGATGACCGCCCTCCACCGGCCCGCCCGGCACCCGGGTCCGTCCCGGGTGCCGTTCCCCACCGTCGACGAGGTGTCCCGCCACTGCGTGCAGGACGCCGAGCCGGAGACCGTGCACATCGAGGTCCACCTGCCGCACGCGCCCGACCCCGGGCGGCTGCGGTCGGCGCTGACCGAGGCGTTCGCCCGGCACCCCCGGGCGCTCGTACGGGAGGCGGCGGGATCCCGGTGGCGGCGGCGGTACGAGTGGGAGCTGACGGCCGCGGCGGACGTGGACCCCCTGAGGTTCACGCCGCCGGGCCCCGGCGCCCTGGAGGCGGCCCGCGAGCGGGCGCTGGCGACGGCGCCCTCCCTGGCGCAGTCGCCCCCGATCCGCCTGGAGGTCGTCGGCGACGTGCTGGTGTGGACGATCAACCACACCGCGCTCGACGGCCCCGCGTGCCTGCGGGTCATCGCGACCACCGCCGAGCTGTACGGCGGCCGGGACAACTCCCCGGCCGCCCCGGCCCCGCTCCGCGAGGCCCCCGCGGCGGCTCCGGCCCGCGCGCCGGGCTCGGCCTGGGCCCCGCCGGCCCGGGTCGCCCCCGGCACCCCGGGCACCGTGCCCGGCAACTCCATGCTGCTCGTCGACCTGCCGGTGCCCCGGCGCCCCAAGGGCGCCCCGTACACGGTGAACGACCAGCTGATGATCGCCACCGCGCTGACCCTGTCGGAGTGGAACGCCGAGCGCGGCGCCGCGCCGCGCCCGCTGCGCATCACCATGCCGGTGGACGACCGTCCGCGCGGCCCGGAGATGCCGATCGGGAACGGCACCCGGCTCGTCGAAGTGCCTTTCGTACCGCAGGAGTTGGCGCTCCCACTGCCGGAGCTGCTGGCCCGCACCGCGGACCGGACCCGCGCCCTCAAGGCGGTGGTCCGCCCGCAGCTCGGGCACGGGGTGAAGCTGCTGACCACGCCCGTGGTGCCGGTCGGGGTCCGCGCGGCCGTGACCCGGGGGGTGCGCCGGGCGGTCGGCCCCTGGACCTCGACCACACTGCTCAGCAACATGGGCCGGATCGCCTACCCGCTGGACTTCGGCGACGCGGGGGTGCCGTCGAGGATCTGGGTCTCGGCGCCCGCCCGGATGCCGCGGGGGCTGACCTTCACCACCGTCTCCACGGGCGGCCGCCTCTTCCTGGCCCTGCGCTGGTCGAAGGCCCTGCTCGGCGACGCCGACGGGGCCCACCTGCGCGACCTGTTCGAACGTCATCTGTCCGCCACCTCGGCGGCGGAGGAGCGATAAGTGAGCGAGCTGCGCGACTTCTACGAGAACCCCACCGTGCCGGTGGCCTCCGGCGACGCCCGGACGCTGCGCCAGGCGCGGATGCTGGCCGCCGCGCTCGACCCCGGGACGCCCGCCACCGTCCTCGACATCGGCTGCGGCGACGGCTCGGCGGCGGCCACCGCCGCCCGCACCCTCGCCCCGCACCGGGTCGTCGGCGTGGACTGGTCGCAGGACGCCCTGCGCCGCGCCCACCGCCACCTGGACGTGGTGCGCGGCGAACTCACCGACGGCGGGCTGCCGTTCGCCGACGGGGCCGCCGACGCGGTCCTGTTCAGCGAGGTCATCGAGCACCTCGTCGACCCCGACAGCGCGCTCGACGAGCTGCGCCGGGTCCTGCGGCCCGGCGGCCACCTGATGCTCTCCACCCCGAACCTGGCCGCCTGGTACAACCGCGGGCTGCTGCTCGCGGGCGTGCAGCCGGTGTTCTCCGAGGTCAGCCTGCGCGGCATCCACGGTCGCCCCGGCAGTGAGGTGGTGGGCCACCTGCGGCTCTACACCGCGCGCGCCCTGCGCAGCCTGCTGGCCGCGTCCGGCTACGAGGTCGTGCGCGTCGCCGGCGCGCCCTTCCACGGGGTGCCGGGACCGCTGCGGCCGCTGGACCGGCTCGCCTGCGCGGTGCCGTCGGCGTCGTCGATCCTGCTCGCCCACGCGATCCGGCGAGGGTAGCGGTGTGGTGGGGGGTCGCATCCGCTCTGCTCGCCAACCTGCTCTACAGCACCGGGTTCGTGCTGGAGAAGCGCGCGCTCGCCGGGCTGCCATCGCTGTCGACGCGCAGCCCGTTCCGCATGATCCGGCACCTGGTCACCAGCCCGCTGTGGCTGGCCGGTTCGCTGGCGCTGGCCGCCGGGTTCGGCGCGCAGCTCGCCGTCTACCGCACGCTGCCCATCGCCGCCGCCCAGGCCCTGTTCGTCTCCGGTCTGGTGATGCTCCTGCTGCTGTCCTCGGCCGTCCTCGGCGAGAAGACCAGCGGCCGCGAGCGGTACGCGGTGGGGGCGATCCTCATCGCGCTGCTGATGGTGGTCGGCTCGCTCGACGAGAGCGCCGACCATGTGGGCGAGGGGGCGCCGTTCTGGCTCGTCCTCGCCGTCTGCGTCCCGACGCTCGCCGCCGGCATCGGCATGTACGGGGCGGCCGAGCGGCGGGCCAGGCGCCCGCACCGGCTGCCCACCAACGGCGTCGAGTACGGCGTCGCGGTCGGACTGCTCTACGGGGTCAGCTCGCTGGCCATCAAAGGCGTCTCCGGCCACCTCGACCGGTCCGACCTCGGCGGGAGCGTCCTCAACCTGTTCGCCTCGCCGTACCCGTACCTGCTGCTCGTGACCGGCGGGTTCGGGCTCGTGATGTCGCAGGCCGCGCTGCAGCGCAGCCGGGCGTCGCTGATCGTCCCGGTGTGCACCACCGTCACCGCGCTGTTCACGTCCGTCCTCGGCACCGTCGCCTTCGGTGAGGCGCTGCCGGAGGACCCGCTGCGGCTCGCGCTGCGCCTGGCGGGCAGCGCGCTGGCCGTCGTGGTGCTGCTCGTCCTCCCCCGTCACGACGACCCCGTCCCCGCCCCCACCCAGGAGCTGACCCGATGAAGACCGACGACCCCCTGCTGCGCATCCTCGCCTGCCCGCTCGACAAGGGACCCCTCACCCTCCTCGACGGCGGCGAGGCGCTGTACAACCCGCGCCTGCGCCGCCGGTACGCGATCGTCGACGGCATCCCGCAGCTCCTGCCGTCCTCCGGCGAGGAGCTGACGGAGGAGCAGCACGCCGAGCTGACGGCGGTCCCGGCCGCGGAGGGCGCCGGAGGCGGGCCCGGGAGAGCGCCCGGGAGCGGGTCCGGCGTCGGGAGCACACCATGACCCTCGCGGCCCGTGTCGCCCCGCACGTGCCGCCCGGCGTCATCGCCCGGCTGGCCGGCGCGCTCTACCCGCGCTTCGAGCCCGAGCTGGCCCGGCTCGACGACTTCCTGCCGCCGGCGCCCGCCCTGCACACCGCGGTCGACGTCGGCGGCTGGTACGGGCCCTGGTCGCGGAAGCTGGCCGGCCGGGCGCGCCAGGTGGTCACCCTGGAGCCCGTCCCGCACCTGTCCCGGGTGCTGACCGCCACCGCGCCGACCAACGTGCGGGTGATCGCCGCGGCCGCGTCCGACCGGGACGGCACCGGCTCGCTCTGGCTCCCGCGCGCCGACGGCAGGCACGACGACCGCGGTGACCGCGGCACGTCGTCGCTGGTCCGCCGCGACCTGCACGGCGTGGAGCTGTCCGTCGCCGTGGTCACCCTCGACGGGCTCGGGCTGCACGACGTCGGCTTCATGAAGATCGACGTCGACGGCAACGAGCTGCCGGTCCTCCAGGGCGCGCACACCCTGCTCACCCGCGACAGGCCCGCGCTCTTCATCGAGCTGGAGACCCGTATCCAGCCGGTCGCTCCGGTCGTCGACCTCCTCATCGGCCTCGGCTACACCGGCTGGGTGCTGCCCGCGCGCGGCTGGGTGCGGCTCGACGACTTCGACCTCCCCGCGCACCAGGCAGCGACGCAGCACGTCGTCTCCCAGGGCCTCGTCCGGCGCGCGGTGACCCCGCAGCGGCCGCGGTACGTCAACTCCGTCCTCTTCCTCCCCGACGGGCACAGGCCCCGGGGCGCGTAGCGGCGGGTGCGCGACGATGGGGTGCATGGCCTCTCGCGAGCACGCCCCCGCAGCGCCGTTCGGACCGGCGGAGTTCCAGCTCGTGCTGCTGCGGCGGATGGCCGACTTCCAGCCGGGGCTGGTGGAGGACGCGCGCCGCTCGGCGGGGGCATCCGTCGCCGACATGCGGGAGGCGAACCGGCGGTGGCAGGCGAGGGTCCGCGCGCCCGGCGGCCGGTCCGCGCTCGCCCGCTACCGGTCCGTCCTCGGCGCGCCCGCCGCGGTGGTCCCCCGCCGTGTCGGCGACCTCTCCTGCGAGGCGCACCTCTGGCCCGTCCCCCTCTGGCCGACCCTCCGCTTCGAGGTCCTGGCGCACGGCGGGGCGGTCTGGAACGCATGGCTCGTCCGCGCGCCGGGTGCGGCGGGTCCCGCGCCGGAGCGCCTCGCCGACCTCCACCCCTGGTCCGCCACCGTCGACGAGGTCGCCCGCGCCTTCCCACCCGCCCGCCCTCTCGAGGGCTCCGCCCCCACCCGTTTCCGCCTCGCCCTCCCGGGCGCGGTCGCCGACTTCACCTGGGGCCTCCTCCAGGAGGTCACGCCCCTCCGGGGGTGAGGCCGGCCGGGGCGGGCGCGCCCCGGCCCGGGGCCGGACGGGTGGGGTGACGGGCCGTCAGTCGCCCGGACGGCGCACTCGCCTCGCGCCCGCCGGAGGTCGCCCGCAGCATGCGACACATGACCGTCAGCCTCGACAACCTCCGCCGCTGCCACCTCGCCGTCGACCTCGGCGCCGCCCGGACCCGCGTGTTCGTCAAGGGCCAGGGCCTCCTCGTCGACGAACCCAGCGTCGCCGCCGTCAACACCAAGACCGGCGCCCTCATCGCCGTCGGCGAGTTCGCCGAGCGGATGACGGGCCGCACCCCGGACCACATCCGCGTCGTCCGCCCCGTCTCCGGCGGCACCGTCGTCGACATCGACATGGCCCAGCGCATGCTGCGCCAGCTGCTCGGCGACAAGCTGCGCCGCACCCTGCGCCGCCGCCCCCGCCTGCGCGCCGCGGCCTGCACCCCGCACGAGAGCGACCCGCTGGCCCAGCGCGCGACGGTGGAGACCCTGCTCGGCCTCGGCGCCCGCCGGGTCGAGCTCGTCGACACCCTGATCGCCGCGGCGGTCGGCTGCGGGCTCCCCGTCGAGAAGCCGGAAGCCACCATGATCATGGTGTGCGGCGCGGCGACGACGCAGATCGCCGTGCTCTCCCTCGGCGCGATCGTCACCGCCGAACGCATCCCCGTCGGCGGCAACGCGATCGACCACGCGGTGGTGCAGCACCTGCGCCACACCCACGAGCTGATGCTGCCGAGCCAGTCCGTCCGCCCGCTCCAGCTCGCCCTGCGCGGCAACGGGATCACCGCGCTCGGCCCGGAGTCGACGGAGATCCACGGCCGGGACGTCGCCACCGGCCTGGCCCGGGTCGTGCAGGTCGAGACCGCCGCGGTCCGGCAGGCCATCCACACTCCGCTGACCACCGTCATCGACGGCATCGGCAAGGTGCTGCGGGACTGCCCGCCCGACCTCGTCGCCGACCTCGTCGACCGCGGGATCATGATGGTCGGCGGCAGCGCGCTGCTCCCCGGCCTCGACCAGATGCTCCGCGAGGCGACCGGCATGGCCGTCCACATCGCCGAACGCCCCGACGTCTGCGCCGTCCTCGGCCTCGGCGCGATGCTCGACGGCAAGATCGAACCGCTGCGCCTGGGCGCCCCGGCGGTCGTCTGACGGCGCGGCAGGCGGTCCGGGCAAGCCCCCGTACGGGTGAGGCGGGCGCGGTCCGGACGCGTGGTGCGCCGGGCGGGTCCGGCGGGTGCGTGAGCATCGCGTGATGCGACGGAAGCCCTTGACCCGTTGGTGCTGCGCCGCTCTCGCGTGCGCCGCGTCGATCGCGCTGCCCTCGGCGGCGCACGCGCACGACACTCCCCCGCCGGCCCCCGGAGCGCACGGTGCTCCGGGGGCCGCGGCCGTCGCGGTGGAGGTCGAGCGGCTGTACACGCGGGCCTCGGCCGCCGCGGCCCGGCACGAGCGGGCCCGTCGGGCCGCGGCCGAGCAGCGGGTGCGGGCCGTGCGGCTGCGCGGGCTCGCGACCGAGCAGCGGCGGCGGGTGGCGTCGCTGCGGGCGGCGCTGGGCGGGGAGGCGCGGGCGCAGTACCGGGCGGGCGGCGGGGCCGTCCTGCTGCCGGCCGTGCGCCTCGTCCTGGAGGACGACCCGGAGGCGGCGCTGAGCGGCGCGGCGCTCGCGCAGCACGTCCGGCGCTCGGCGCGGGACCTGCACACCGCCGCCGCGGCCGCCCAGGTGTCGCTGGCGCGCCGCGAGGCCGCCGAGGCGGGCGCGCTGCGCGCCCGGGAGCGCGAGCTGCGGGCGCAGGCCGCCGCGCGGCGCGAGGTCCGCGACGCGCTGGCCGCCGCGAACGAGCGGCTGCGGGCGGCCCGCGCACGGGAGCGGGCCGAGGCGATGGAGCAGCTCCGCGGCGCCTGGATGCCGACGGGCGACTGCGCGTTCCGGCCGTGGGCGGGCCCCGCCGGCGCGCCGGGCGGCTGGACGGCCCCCGTGCGGGAGGGCGCGCTCAGCTCCCGGTTCGGCGCGGACGGCAAGCACTGGAAGCACCGGCACACCGGCCAGGACTTCGCGGTCGGCCCCGGCACCGAGGTGTACGCCATCGGCCCCGGCACGGTCGTCGCGGCCGGCTGCGGGGACGGCTTCGGCAACCAGGTCGTCCTGCGGCACGCGGACGGCTACTACAGCCAGTACGCCCACCTGTCCGTGATCAACGTCCGCGCGGGCGACCGGGTCGGTACGGGCCGCCGCATCGGCCTCAGCGGTGCGACCGGCAACGCCTCGGGCCCCCACCTGCACTTCGAGATCCGCCTCACCCCCCACCTGGGCTCGGCCGTCGACCCCGTGGCCTGGCTGCGGGAGCACGGCGTCGGGGTGTGACGTGCGGGGCCGCGGCCCGCGCCCGCCGGCCCCCCGTCCCCTGCCCGGCGCGTTCGGCGGGCGGGATGCCCCCTGCCGTCCTAGCGTGGAAGCGCCCCCACCCCACCGTCGCCGGAGGCGAACGACCATGGCTGCCGCACCCACCCCTCCCGTATCGTCCGCTCCCCCCGGCCCCTTCCCGCTCGGCGCGCCCTGCTGGGTGGACGCGGTGTTCCCCGACGCCGAGGGCGCCAAGCGCTTCTACGGCGACCTGCTCGGGTGGACGTTCACCGAGCCCTCGGAGGATTACGGCGGGTACGCGCAGGCGCTGGTCGACGGCCGGCCCGCGGCGGCTATCGTGCCGCCGATGCCGGGCCAGGAGGACCCGCCGATCGCCTGGAACCTGTACTTCGCCTCGCCGGACATCGAGGCGACCGCGGCCCGGATCCGGGAGCACGGCGGGACGGTCACGATGGACCCGATGCCGGTCGGCGAGTTCGGCTCGATGCTCGTCGCGCAGGACCCGGGCGGGGTGTGGTTCAGCGTCTGGCAGGCCGGGAAGCACCCCGGGTTCACGCTGCCGCCGGAGACGCCGGGGATGTTCTGCTGGGCGGAGGTCACCACCCGGCAGCACGAGGAGGCCGACCGCTTCTTCTCCGCGGTCTTCGACTACGAGGTGCAGCGGATGGAGGACGACACGGTCGACTTCACGATCTGGACCGTCCCCGGCTCGCGGTCCGGCCCCGCGGCCGGGCGGCTCCGCATCGACGAGCGCATGCCAGACGACCTCCCCGCGCACGTCAACGTCTACTTCACCGTCCTCGACCTCGACCCCGCCCTCGAGACCGTCGCCCGCCACGGCGGCACCGTCGTCGTCGGCCCCGAGCAGAGCCCCTTCGGCCGCTTCGCCACCATCCACGACCCCTGGGGCGCCACCCTCACCCTCATCGACACCAGCCGCACCGAGGGCGACATGCCGGCCTTCACCTGAGCGGGGCGGGCGTACTCTTTGCAGGGACAGGACGGAGTGGACCATGAGCGTTGACGCGATACTGCGCACCGAGTTCCCCGAGGGGTACGCGGTCCTGTTCGGCGTCGACGGCAAGGTGATCATGACCCCGCAGAGCATCGAGCACTCGGAGACGATCAAGTCGCTGCAGTACGACACGATCGTCTCGCTCGGGCGGCACGCGAAGACGCTCTCCGACGTGCACGTCGACTTCCCGGCCGACGAGAACTCCGCCCCCGACCTGGCGATCCTGCGGGAGGACGCGCGCCGGGAGGGCAAGCGGTACGCCTTCACCGACGTGCTGCTGATCGCCGAGGTCGTGTCCACCTCGTCGGCGCGTAAGGACTACGACGACTGCACCGCGAAGTACGGCCGGTACGACATCCCCGTCTACCTCGTCGTCGACCCGTACGCGGGGGAGGCCGTGGTGCACACCGAGCCCACCGGCACCGGGTACGCCGCGACCCGGAGCCACCGCTACGGCTCGGGCCCCCTCGCGATCCGGCCGGCCGACGGCCGGACCTTCACCCTCGACCTGGACGAACTCCCCCGCCCCGAGCCCGAGTCCCGCTGACCGGGCATCACGGCCGCCTCCGCGCTCCCGGTCCGCCGCCGGACGGGAGCGAGGCGCCGGCCGGCAGACCCGGCCGCTCCGGCCCGGTCACGGGTCCTGCGGACCCACGAGCCGTCACGACGTTCGGCACGCCGATGGACGTCACACTCGACGAGTCGGCGGTCGAGTCGTACTACCCGGCCGACGCGGAGACCGCGGCCTGGTTCGAGGACGGCCCGGGCGGCCGCGGGGTCAGCGGACGGTGACGGTGACGGTGTTGGAGGTCGCGCCGCCGCCGACGATGCGGAGCTTGTTGACGCCCTTGATGCCGAGCTGGACGCGGAGGTTGTAGGCGCCGGAGCGGTTGGTGTTCATCGACGCGGGGAGCGACTTCCACTTCTTGCCCTGGAGCTGCTGGAGGGTGACCCGCGTGCCCGCGCGCAGGTTCGTGCTCGATCCGGAGACGCGGAACTGCTGCCAGGCGCGGACGCTCTTGACGCTCGCCTTGGCCGTCAGCTTCGGCTTCGCCGCGGGCGCGGTCACCGCGCCGTGGGCCCGGGCGGAGGCCTGGACGGGGGCCGCCGCCACCGCCGCACCCACGGCCGGGCCTCCGGCGAGCAGCAGCGCGAGGGCGGAGACGACCGCGGTACGGGACGGGTAGGGACGCATCGAGCAGCCTCCTGGCCACAAAGTGGATATGACGGTCACACGATACGAATACGGGTCACGGATTCCGGCGCGCGGCGCGCGGTGACTTCCGGCGGCCGGCGGGCGCGCGTTTCTCATGGGGCCCTCACCCCGCCCTTAACCCTTCCTCACGCCCCCTCCATACGTTCCGGGCATGTTCTTCATCTACCTCCGGCGCGAACTGCTGCGCCGCAGACGAGCGGCGTTCGTCGTCGCGTCCGGGCTCGCGCTGGGTATCGCGCTCGTCATCGTGGTCAGCTCCGTCGCCTCGGGGATGGGGGCCGCGCAGGACAGGGTCCTGCAGTCCCTGTACGGGCTCGGCACCGACATGACGGTGACCAAGGCCGCCGAGGCCCCGCAGGAAGGGGACTCGGCGCGGCCGCGGTTCGACTTCGACGCGCGGGACGACGCCGAGGAAGGCGGGACCCAGAGCAGCGACCGGGTGATGGTGCAGGGCTTCACCACCCTGGCCGCCTCGGCCGTGGCCAAGGTCGCCGAGCAGGACGGCGTCGCCTCCGCGGCCGGCGGGTTGAACCTGGACGTGCTCAAGGTGAGCGGGGAGTTCACCCGCGGCGAGTTCCGCCGGGAGGAGGGCGACGGCGGCTCCGGCCGGGGCGGGCCCCCGCAGGGAAGCGTCGAGGGCGGCGGCGCGAGCTTCGACGTCAACTCCTTCTCGGTGTACGGCACCGACGTCACCCAGAGCGCCCTCGGCCCGCTGACCTCGTCGAAGATCACCTCCGGGCGGACGTTCGGGACGACCGAGACCGACGCGAAGGTCGCGGTGCTCGACGCGTCGTACGCCAAGGAGAAGAAGCTCGCCGTCGGCGGCACGGTGAAGATCAGGACCACCTCGTACAAGGTGGTCGGCATCGCCACCGCGGACAGCGGTGACGCGGCGGCCGACGTCTACATCCCGCTGAAGCAGGCGCAGACCGTCAGCGGCAACGAGGACAAGGTCACCACCGTCTACGTCAAGGCGGCCGACTCCAAGGACATCGACCCCGTCAAGGCGGCGATCCGGAAGAACCTCTCCGGGACCACCGTCACCACCTCCGCGGACCTCGCGGACACGGTGTCCGGGTCGCTGTCGACGGCGACCCGGCTCGCGACGAGCGTCGGCACCTGGCTCTCGGTCGTGGTGCTCGTCGCCGCGTTCCTGGTGGCCGGGCTGCTCACCGCGTCCGCCGTCACCCGCCGCGTCCGCGAGTTCGGCACGCTGAAGGCGCTCGGCTGGAGCTCCGGGCGGGTGACCCGGCAGGTCGTGGGCGAGGCGGTCGTCAACGGCGTCGTCGGCGGCGCGCTCGGCATCGGGCTCGGCCTGCTCGGCGCGTACGCGGTGACCGCGGTCAGTCCGACGCTGAGCGCGCAGCTCGGCGCGTCGGCGGGCGGCATCGGCGGCGGGCTGCCGGGCGGCTTCGGCGGCGGCGCGGGCGGCGGACCGGGCCGGAGCGCGAGCCGGACCCTGGAGGTCGCCCTGACCGCTCCCGTCAGCCCGGGCGTCATCGCCCTGGCGGTCGGCCTCGCCGTGGCCGGCGGCCTCGTCGCCGGCGCCTTCGGCGGCTGGCGCGCCTCCCGCCTCCGCCCGGCCGACGCACTGCGCCGGGTCGAGTAGTCCGCCCCGCCGCGAGGGGGCGCGCCCGCCGGACACCGGCTGCCGGCGGTGCGCCCCCTCGCCCCTCAGGCCCACCCACACCACCCCCTCTCCGCAGGAGTCCGCATCCGATGTACGTCCTCAAGAACGTCAGCAAGAGCTACCGGCAGTCCAAGAAGTCCGTGCAGGCGCTCGAAGGGGTCGATCTGGTGATCCCGGACGGGGACCGGCTCGTCGTGAAGGGGCCGACCGGGGGCGGGAAGTCGACGCTGCTGCAGATGCTGGGGGCGCTGGACCGGCCGACGTCCGGGGAGATCCTCGTCGACGGCACCGACCTGTCCCAGCTCTCCGAGGCGAAGCTGACCCGCTTCCGCAGCGAGAACATCGGGATCATCTTCCAGTCGTTCAACCTGATCCCGACGCTCACCGCGCAGGAGAACGTCGAGGCCGCGCTCGTCCCGCTCGGCGTGAGGACCCGCGAGCGCCGCGACCGGGCCGCCGAGGCGCTCGACTCCGTCGGCCTCGGCGAACGCCGCGCGCACCTGCCCGCCGAACTCTCCGGCGGCCAGCAGCAGCGCGTCGCCATCGCCCGCGCCCTGGTCAAGCGCCCCAAGGTGCTCCTGGCCGACGAACCCACCGGCAACCTCGACGAGACGACCCGCGACGAGATCATGGCCGTCCTGGAGGGCCTCTGGAAGGAGCACGGCCTGACCTTCGTCATGGTCACCCACGACTCCGCCCTCTCCGCCGAGGCCCCCCGCCTCGCCACCCTCCGCCGCGGCAGGCTCACCCTCACGGAGAACGCGGCGGCCTGAGCCGGGGGCGGCCGGCGCTACCCCCGCGGCCCCGCCGGCCGACCGGAGGAGCGCCTGCGCGACGGTCACCCGCCCGTTGTTCGACGTGACGGCGGGCCCGCCGTGCGGCGCGTACCCGGGCCCGTACGTCCCGACGGCCCGGGCGGGCCCGGGCGGCCGCCGCGTCCGCCGCCGCTACCGCTCCCCGCGCTCCGCCCTGGCCTGCTGGCGGGTGCGGGTGAGGATCGCGCGCAGCCGCTCCACCGGCAGCTTCGGCTTGCGGTCCTCGGTGAGGAGGCCGTTGGTCTCCTGCTCGGTGTCGGTGAGCTGGGTGAAGCAGAACCCGGCGAGCGAGGAGTCGACCATCGCGTCGATCAGCTCGGTGAGCTTCGCCGCGTACTCCTCGTCGGTGCCGACCGTGCCGTACCCGTGCCAGTTCTCGCCGTCGCCGGGCTCGTAGGTCATGCCGCCGAACTCGGTCATCAGGACGGGCTGCCCGCGGTGCTCCACGCCGTCGAGGAGGAGCCGCTTGACGGCGGGGAAGTCGACGGGGAACTCCCCGCGCCGGATGCCGGGCGCGCCGTAGCGCTCGCGCAGGACCTCACCGCTCTGGCTGTAGTCGTGCACGCCCCAGATGTCCGCCGCGGACACCTCCCAGCCGTCGTTGGAGACGGCGGGCCGCGACGGGTCCAGGGACTTCGTCAGGTGGTACAGCGCGTCGGCGAAGTGCCGCTGGTCGGCGCGGTCGGCGATGTGGTGGACGCCCCACGACTCGTTGACCGGCACCCACGCCATGATCGAGGGGTGGCTGCGGTCCCGCTCGACCGCCTCCGTCCACTCCCGCACCACCCGCTGGACGGTCGTCGGCCCGAACGCGTACGCGCTGGGCATCTCCTCCCAGACCAGCAGCCCGAGCCGGTCGGCCCAGTACAGGAAGCGCGGGTCCTCGATCTTCTGGTGGATCCGCACCCCGTTGAGCCCGAGCTCCTTCACCAGCTCGGCCTCGCGCCGCAGCTCCTCCCCCGACGCGGCGAGCAACGACTGCGGCCAGTACGCCTGTTGGAGCGCGAAGCGCAGGAAGTACGGCTTGTGGTTGAGCAGCAGCTCCCCCGCGTCCCAGCCGATCGCCCGCAGCCCCAGGTACGAGGCGACCTCGTCGGCCCGCTGACCGCCCGCGTCGTCGAGCGTGACGTAGGCGTCGACCAGGCGCGGGTTCTCCGGCTCCCACAGCAGCCGGTCGAGGCCCTGCCCGTGGCCCAGGTCCGGGACGGAGACGTCGAAGGCCAGCTCCCGGCCGGTGATCAGCGCGGTGTGCACGGCGAGCAGCCGGTCGCCGATCTCCAGGCGCACCCCGACGGTGTGCGCCTCGGCCGGCCAGGTGTTCAGCCGCACCTCGCAGCGGACCCGGCCGCCCGGCAGGTCGGGCGTCCAGTGCAGCGACTCGATCCGCAGCGCCGGGACCTCCTCCAGCCACACCGGCTGCCAGATGCCGGTGGTGCGGTGGTACCAGACGGTGTGCGGTGCGAGCTCCCAGTCCTGCTTGCCGCGCGGCTGGGTGACGTCGGTGGGCCGGTCCTCGGCCCGGACGGTGACCACCTGCGGGCCCGCCGGGTCGAGCAGCCCGGTGACGTCGAACGAGAAGGAGGTGTGCCCGCCCTGGTGGACCCCGGCGAGCCGCCCGTTGACCCAGACGGTGGCGTCGTGGTCGACCGCCCCGAAGTGCAGCAGGAGCCGGCGGCCCTCCGCGGGCACGGCGGCGTCGAACTCCCGGCGGTACCAGACGACCGGGTGGAACCCGGTGTCGTGGATGCCGGACGCGGCGGACTCCGGCGGGTACGGCACGGTGATCGTCCGGTCGTACGGCGCCGGGTCGCGCATCCAGCCGCCGGCCAGCCCCGCGTCGGCGTCGTCGTGCGCGAAGCCCCAGGGGCCGGACAGGTCACGCCAGTTCGGGTCGCGGACCAGCTGCGGGCGGGGGTGTCCCTCGGCGGCGAGGTGGGCGGCGGTCATGCGTGGAGTGCTCCAGACAGGGGGTGGGGGTACGGGCTCCCGAGGGAGGTTCCCGGCGCCCGGCGGGAGAGCGCCGGGCGCCGGAGGCGTGTCACTTGAGGCCGGCGCCGGCGATGCCCTCGGTGATCCGGCGCTGGAAGAGCAGGAAGACGACGAGCAGCGGCAGCCCGCCGAGCACCGCGGAGGCCATCAGCTGCGAGAAGTTGACGCCGTAGGCCTCCTGCACGGTCGCGAGGCCGACCGGCAGCGTCATCATGTCGGGGCTGGTGGTGGCGAGCAGCGGCCAGAGGAAGTTGTTCCAGGTCCACACGAAGGTGAAGATCGAGACGGCGGAGACCGCCGAGCGGGCCAGCGGCAGGAAGATCCGGCTGTAGACGTGCCACCAGCTCGCCCCGTCGATCCGCGCGGCCTCGACGAGCTCGCCGGGCATGTTGTCGAAGAACTGCTTGAAGACGACGACGGCGATCGCGTTCGGTACCTGCGGCAGCACCACGGCGGCGAAGCTGTCGAGCGTCCCCGTCGCGGCGAGCAGTTTGAACTGCGGGATCATCAGCACCTGCGGCGGGATCATGACCCCGGCGAGGATGAAGGTGGTCAGCGCCCGCCGCCCCCGGAACCGCATCCGCGAGAGCGCGAAGCCGGCCAGCGAGCCGAAGGCGACGGTCAGCAGGGTGGTGAGCACGGCGGTGACCGTGCTGTTGAGGTACCACGTCCCGAGGTTGCCGCCGTCGATGATCGCCTCGTAGGACTCGAAGGTGATCCCGGAGTACCAGACGGTCGGGTCGACGGCGATGTCCTGGTTGGAGCGGAGCGAGGTGGCGAGCGTCCAGGCGAGCGGCGCCAGCCACAGCAGGGCGAGGGCGAGGACGGCGCCGAAGGCGACCCGGTTGAAGAGGCGTTCGGTGTTCACGGTCGGTTGCCGTCCTCTGCGCGTCGGTTGACCCTCGCCCAGACCAGAGAGACGGCGAGGACGAACAGGAAGAAGAGGACCGCGGCGGCCGAGGCGTAGCCGACGCGGTAGTCGGTGAAGCCGGTGTCGTAGATGTAGTTGAGGGAGGCGCGGGTCGAGCCGTCGGGGCCGCCGCCGGTCATGATGAAGATCTGGTCGAAGACCTTCAGCGAGGCGATCGCCTGGAGCAGCAGCACCAGCGCGGTGGTCCGCCCGAGCAGCGGCACGATCACGTACCGGATGCGCTGCCAGGGGCCGGCCCCGTCGAGCGCGGAGGCCTCGTGGACCTCCTGCGGTATCTCCTGGAGCGCGGCGAGGTAGAGCACGAAGTTGAAGCCGACGGTCCACCAGACGGTGGCGAGCGCGATCGACGCCATGGCCCAGGCCGGGTCGCCGAGGAAGGACGGCGGGGTGATGCCGAACCAGCCGACGAGCGCGGCGAGTCCGCCCATCTCGTCCTGGTAGATGTACCGCCAGACGATCGCGATGACCGCGGACGGCAGCACGTACGGGGCGAAGAACGCCAGGCGCAGGAACCAGCGGCCGCGTGAGAAGTTCTGCACGAGCAGCGCGAGCGCCAGACTGATCACCACCAGCGGCACGGTGGTGAGGACGGTGAACCAGACGGTGTGGCCGAAGGTGCGCCAGAACTCGGCGTCGGTCAGGACGTCGCCGTAGTTGTCGAGGCCGGCGAACGCGCCGAGCCCCGGCCTGACCAGCGAGGTGTCGAAGAAGCTGACGACGAGGTTGTAGAGCGCCGGGCCGATGAGGAAGGCCAGGTAGAGGACGACGAACGGGGCGGTGAAGAGCCAGCCGGAGCGAGTCGGCGATGGTGGCCGCTTCGTCACGGGCCGACCCGGCGGGCTCACGGCGGCCGGCGGGCGGGTGGTCTCGACGGTGGACACGGGCGGCGCCTTCCTAGACGGGGGCCGAGGTGGCGGCGAGGACGGTGAGCTTGTCGCGCAGCGAGCGGACGGCGGCGGCCGGGCGGGTCAGCCCGCCGATCACGCCCGCCACGACGCCGCCCAGCTGGTTCTGCAGGGTCGAGCCCGCGCCGGAGTACCAGGCGTCGGGGTCGTAGAGGGCGGCGTCGGCCGCGGCAGCGTAGTGCGACTGCGGGGTCAGCTCCTTGTAGGCGTCGCTCTGCTGGACGGGCAGCCAGGCCGGGACGTGGCCGCCGGTCGCCCAGGTCTGCGCGTCGTCCAGCATCCCGGCGACGAAGTCCAACGTCTCGTCGACGTGGGCCGCGTTGGCCGGAAGGGCCAGGGCGTGGGAGTCGGCGTAGTTCGCGAACGGCCCGTCGGTGAAGAACCGGGGCGTCGGCCGCATGTCGAACGGGATCTTCGCGGCCTCGATGGCGGGCAGCTGCCACGCTCCGTCGAGGAGCAGGCCCGCCCGGCCGCCGGTGAACAGGCCGATCGCGCCGGGCCCGTCCGCGCCGCGCGGCAGCAGCCTCTCCTCGACGGAGAGCCGGCGCAGGAACGCGAACGCCTCCTCCGCGCGGCCCTCGTCGAGCCGCACCTCGGTGCCGCCGTCGGCGAGGAGCACCGTCTGCGGTCCGTCGCCGAGCTGGCAGTACAGGGTGTAGAACATCCGCCAGCTGGTGCCCGGGTCGGCCCGGCTCGCCATCGAGACGCCGTAGGCCCCCGTCACCTCCTTGACCGCGCGCAGCGCCTCGACGAACGCGTCCGGGCCCTCCAGCGCGGGGAGTCGGCCGTCCTCGAGGAGCCCCGCCTTCTCGCAGACGTCGGTGTTGGCGTAGAGGACGAAGGGGTGGGTGTCGAGCGGGACGGCGTACAGCCGGTCGTCGACGTGCGCCTTGTCCCAGGGCCGGGGGTCGAAGCGTCCGGCGGTCAGGCCGTGCCGCTTGAGGCGGCCGGTCTCCAGCGGTTTCACGAGCCCGCCGCGGGCGAGGCTGGGCAGCCGGGAGAGGTGGACGACGGCGACCTCGGGCGGGGAGTCGCCGAGCGCGGCGAGCGACAGCTTGGTGTAGTACGGGCTGCCCCAGGTCAGGGTCGTGGAGCGGACGTCGTGGCCGCCGGGGGTCTTCCGGTAGGCGGCGATCATCTCCTCCATGCGCTGGCCGTCGCCGCCGGTGAACGGGTTCCAGAAGTCGATCCGGCCGGACGGCCCCTGACCGCCGGTCACCGTACGGGCGAGCGCGTCGCCGCAGCCGCCGAGGGCGAGCGCCCCGGCGCCGGTGGCGGCGAGGGCGGCGGCCCCGCGCAGCAGTCCGCGGCGGGTGGGGCCGCGGGGAGCGCTGCGGGTGGGGGCGCCGGATGGGGTGCGGGCCGCACCGCCCCGGCCTCCGCCTGTGTCAGTCTCTGCGTCCCTCATTGGACGAGCCGTCCCTTCGGTACCCCGCGCCGCTCATCGGCGAGCGGCGCGTTCCAACGTTGTAATGGACGGTGTCCGAGCCCGTCAATGCTTTCGTCGGATATGGTTCGCACGCCGTAGCACCGGTGTTGATCTGCAAGGGAGGCCGAATGGCAGCCGCGCGCCTGAAGGACGTGGCCGAACGGGCGGGGGTCTCCGTCAAGACGGTGTCCAACGTTGTACGAGGTGAGGTGCGGGTCGCGGAGGCCACCCGCAGCCGGGTCCTGAGCGCGATCGACGAGCTGGGCTACCGCCCCAACACCTCGGCGCGGCGGCTGCGGACGGGGCGCAGCGGTGTCATCGCGCTCGCCGTCCCGGAGCTGACCGGCTACTTCTCGGAGTTCGTCGCCTGCGTGTTCGCGGAAGCGACGTCGCACGGTCTCACCGTCATGATCGAGCAGACCGGCGGCGACCCCCGGGCCGAGCTGCGGATCGCCACGGGCTCGGGCGACCAGGTTGTCGACGGGGTCATCCTCTCCCCCCTGCGCCTGTCTCCCGCGGACCTCGCTGCGCACGAGCGCCGGCTCCCGCTCGTCCTGCTCGGCGAGCGCGACTACGACGTGCCCGCGGACCACGTCCTCATCGACAACGTCGCGGCGGCGCGGGCCGCGACGCTCCACCTCGCCGCGGCCGGCCGCCGCAGGCTCGCCGCGCTCGGGGCGCAGCAGGGGCAGTTCGCGACCACCAGCCAGCGGCTGCACGGGTTCCAACTTGCGCTGCACGAAGCGGGGTTGGTTTTCGATCCGCGGCTCGCGCCGCCCCTGCCCGACCTCCTGCGCCGGCACGGGCTCGACGCGATGCGGGGCCTGCTCGCCTCGGGGCCGCCCCCCGACGGCGTCTTCTGCTTCAACGACGAGGTCGCCCACGGGGCCCTCCGTGCGCTCCACGAGGCGGGGCTGCGCTGCCCCGCCGACGTCGCCGTCGTCGGCTTCGACGACATCGACGAGTCCCGTTACGCCGTGCCCTCGCTCACCTCGGTCGCCCCCGACAAGCCCGCGCTCGCCCGGGCGGCGGTCTCTGCGCTGCTCGCGCGCATCGGTGAGCCCGAGGCTCGGCCGCATGCGGTTCTTCATGCCCCTTGGGACCTTCGCATCCGCGAATCTACGGTCGGTGGGACGGTCTCGCCATAGCGTGGAGTTCGATCCCCCGCTGTGCGGCGGGGGCAGTGTGGCTTCGCCGCTGCGCGGCTTGGGGGGGGCGGGAGCGGGGGGTTGTGCCGCTGCGCGGCGTGACCAGTGAGTCCTGCCGCTGCACGGCAGGCGCGTCGCACCGCTGTGCGTGTGCGTCGGCGGAGGGTGGGGTGGGTGGGGGTGCCCCCGCAGCGACGGAGGAGCGAGGAGGTGCGCCCGACCGGCCCGCCCGGCCCACGACGTGCGCGGTGCCCCGTCGGCGCATGCCCACGCAGATGGTGCACGTCTTACGCCGGCGCCCGCGAGGGCGCTGTCACGGCCACCACCCCTACGCGCACAACCGCACCCGCCCCCGCGAGGCCTGCGCTGTCACGACCACCGCCCCGCACCCGGCCCGCGCCACTAGCGGGAGTGGAGCGTTCCCCATACGTCTCCGTCCGGTTGGAGCGTGAGCTTGGGGACGGGGCGGATGTCGCCGGAGACGGTGATGTCGAAGCGGCGGGCGAGGACGGCGAGGACGAGGACCGCCTCGACCATGGCGAACCTCGCGCCGAGGCAGACGCGGGGCCCGCCGCCGAAGGGGAACCACGCGTACTCGTGGACCGTGTCCGTGGCCCACCGCTCGGGGCGGAACTCCTCCGGCTCCGTGAAGTACCGCGCGTCCCGCTGCGTCGCCCACTGGCTGCTCCACACCCGCGTGCCGGGAGCCAGCGGCACCCCCGCGATGGTGGTGCCGGGCGCGGACCGCCCGGTCATGAGCCAGATGGTGGGGTAAAGCCGCAGCGTCTCCTTGACGATCGCCTGGGTGTACGGCAGCCGCGCGTAGTCGTCGAAGCCGGGCTCGCGGGAGCCGAGCACGGCGGTCAGTTCGTCGGCGAGCGCGGCCCGCACCCGCGGGTTGCGGGAGAGCAGGTACCACGCCCAGACGAGCGTGCCCGCGGTCGTCTCGTGCCCTCCGATGTACAGCGTCACCGTCTCGTCGCGGATCTCGCGCGCACTGAGCCGCACCCCGTTCTCGTCCTGCGCGACGAGCAGCCGGCTCAGCAGGTCGGGCCGCTCGGCCGCGTCCGACGCCTCGTGCCGCGCGACGATCCGTGCGACCTCCCGGTCGATGACCCGCGCGGCGCGGCGGATCCGCGCCCGGCCCGGCGTCCGCACCCAGTCCGGCAGCACCGCCCCGAGACCGCTGAACTCCGCCCCGATCTCCTCCTGCGCCACGTCCATCGCCCGCGCGATGGCCGTGGAGTCCGCCTCGGTGTCGACGCCGAAGATGGTCCGCACGGCCACCCGCTGGGTGAGCGCCGACATCTCCGCGCGGACGTCGATCCGCGCCCCGTCTTGCCAACGGTCCGCGACGTCGACCGCGCACTCGACCATCGTCGCGGCGTACGCCTTGACCTGCTTCGGCCGCACCGACGGCTGCACCAGCGACCGCTTGCGCCGCCACTCCGCCCCGGTCGCGACGACGACCCCGTCGCCGAGCAGCGTGCGGAACGCGATGCCCAGGTCGTTGCGCTCGAACCGCGTCTCCGCGCCCGTCAGCAGCTCGCCGATCGCGTCCGGGTGCGACACGAACACCGACTCCCGCCGCCCGAACCGCCATCGCACGACGTCGCCCCGGTCCCGCAGCCGGGTGAAGAACCCCAGCGGGTCCTTCCCGAACTCCGGCAGACTGCCGAGCAACGGCACCCCGCGCGGCCCGTCGACCACCACCGCGGCCCCCTCGGCCCCCGTCTCCACCGCCACTGCCCCGCCCCTCCGTCGCGTCGAAAGCCCGAACGGGCCTATCGAACACGAGAGTTGGCGCTACGGGTAGCGGTTCACGAGAGCCGCGCGGGCCGGCGGGTGGAGGTTGGCGCGGGTCACGTCGCCCGCGTAGTGGGCGAGGACGCGCGGGTCCATGACCCGGCGCCACAGCGGGGTGCACCAGGCGAGGACGATCATCGAGGCGTAACCGCCGGGGAGTTGGGGGGCCTCGTCGAAGTGGCGCAGGGTCTGGTAGCGGCGCAGCGGGTTGGCGTGGTGGTCGGAGTGGCGCTGGAGCTGGTACAGGAAGACATTGCTGGTGGTGGTGTTGCTGTTCCAGCTGTGCCGGGGCGCCACCCGCTCGTAGCGGCCGGGCGAGCGCTCCTCGCGCAGCAGGCCGTAGTGCTCCAGGTAGTTGACGCTCTCCAGGAGGCTGAAGCCGAGCACGGCCTGGACGAGCAGGAACGGCAGCACGACGGGGCCGAAGGCGAGCGTGAGCGCCGCGAAGAGCAGCACGCTCATCGCCCACGCGGTCAGGACGTCGTTCCGCACGGAGAGGACCCGCTTCCCGCGGCGGCTCAGTCGGCGCGCCTCCAGCTTCCACGCGGAGACCACCCCGCCGAGCACCGACCGCGGCAGGAACCGCCAGAAGCCCTCCCCGAGCCGCGCGCTCGCCGGGTCCTCCGGCGTGGCGACGCGGATGTGGTGGCCGTGGTTGTGCTCGACGGCGAAGTGCCCGTAGCAGCTCTGCGCGAGCGCGATCCGGCTAAGCCGGCGTTCGAGGAGCTCGGACTTGTGGCCGAGCTCGTGCGCGGTGTTGATCGCGACCCCGGCCACCACGCCGGTGGTCGCGGTCAGCCCGAGCTGCGCGACGAGCGACGCCCCGGGGTCGTCCCAGCGGCTGCACGCCCAGACCAGCGCGGCGTACTGGATCGGCAGGTACGCGTACGTGCACCAGCGGTAGTACCGCCGGGCCCCGAGCGCCTTCACCACCGCCTCCGGCGGGTTGGAGGCGTCCTGGCCGACCACCGCGTCGAGCAGCGGCACCAGGACGAAGGCGAAGAACGGCCCCCACCACCAGAAGACGTCCCGGCCGGTCAGGGCGACCAGCCCGCCGGCCTGGAACGGGAGGGTAGGCACCGCCAGGCCGAGCAGCCACCAGTACTTCTTGGCGTCGGTCCATTCGGGGGCGTCGGCGTCGGTCATGGCCTCGCGATCCGTCTGCATGGGTGCAGGGTGGCGGGACGGGGGCGGCAGAGCAACAGGGGCGGCACAGAACGTTACTGACGGGTCATCAGACACGGACCGGTCCCCTCGCGGGGGCGAGGGGGCCGGTTCGGTCCGACATCAATGCCCGCGCACGACCTGGCGCTTGGGTCGTGTCGCGCGGAAGAGGACGATGCCGACGACCACCAGCACGGCTCCCGCCGCGGACGGCCACCACTGGGCGCCGGTCTCGGCCAGGGCGGCCTGTGTCGACGGCGAAGTGGCGCTCAGGGGGACGGCGTTGTTGCCCGGTGGTGTGAACCCGTAGGGCGCGTCCGAGGCGTCGCCCGGTGAATTGGAGGCGGCGGGCGGGGTGTCCGCGTCGTCACCCCCGCCGGTCCCGGTGTCCGGTGCGCCGGTCTGCGCGTCCCCGGACTTCACGTCGCCCGACTTCACCTCGCCCGCCTTCGCGGTCGCGGTGCCCTTCGGGCGGGCGGTCGCGGACGGAGGCGCATCGGGGGCGGCGCGGGTGGGCTCGGGCGTGGCGGCCGGGGGCTCCTCGTCGTCGTTGTCCGCCGGGGGTGCGTCGGTCTTCTCCCCGCCGGGCTCCTCCCCGCCGGGCTCCTCCCCGCCGGGCTGCTCGCCACCGGGGGGCTGCTCCTGGCCTGGCTCCTCGCCGCCGCCCGGCTGCTCCTCGCCGCCACCAGGCTGCTCACCGCCCGGCTGCTCGCCACCGGGAGGCTGCTCCTCGCCGGGCTCCTCGCCGGGCTGCTCGCCGCCACCGGGCTGCTCGCCACCGGGCTGCTCGCCGCCCGGCTGCTCCTCACCGCCGCCCGGCTGCTCGGGCGCCCCGCCGGCCCCGACCCCGCACTTCCGGCCCTCGTTGAGGCAGCCGACCATCTCCTCCATCAGCTTCTCGTCGAAGACGTTGATGAAGTCACCGTGGTCCGTCACCGGCTTGTGCAGCTGCTCGGGGAACGAGTCCACCGCGAACACCGCCGGCTCCTCCCCCTCGAACACCGGGCGCGGCACGTCGTAGACGATCCGCTGCACCAGCTGCGGGATGGCCTTGAAGCCGCTCGGGCAGTTGCCCTGCGCGTCGGCGAACGCGACGTGGGTGCGGTGGTTGGCGCTGTCGGTGTTCGCCCCGTCCCAGCAGCTCTGGAACTTGAACGTGCGGACCACGTCGCTGCCCTCGGGGCAGATCGGGTACTTGTCCTTCAGCTGCCGGTCCTCCGAACCCGTGCAGCTCCAGGAGGCGTTGGCGTTCTTGTTGCCGTTGACGAACGCCTTCGCGTCGCCGGTGATGATCCGCAGGAAGCGCGGCATGGCCGTCACCTTGCCGACGGGGCTGCCGACGAAGTTCAGCGTGACCTCCTTCGGCGTCTGGATCCGGCCGACGTTGAGGTCGACCCCGCCGCCGCCCACCGCGGAGTCCTTCTCCGCCTCGCCGTTCTGCAGCCGCAGGACGGGCCAGTAGTACGTCGACCGGTCGCCCTGGTCCTGGCAGGTGGTGGCGCCGTTCGCGAGGTCGTCGTCGCTGGCGAAGGCGTCGTTGGCCTGGTTGCCGATGTAGTCGTGCATGTGGTGCGCGCCGTTGCTCACGCCGGGCGCGACGATCACGTTGTCCGGGTTGAACTTCCCGTTCGCGTTCGTCCCGCACGCGGTCGCGAACGTGCCGCGCGAGGCGTCGCCGCCGAACTGGGGTGCGGGCACGTTCGGTTGGACGGAGCCGATGTCCGCGAAGTCCGACGCCTGGGGGCCGTTGCCGGCCTGCCCGCCGTTGTCGGCCGGCGGAGCGGAGGGGGACGGGCTCGCGGGCGGTGGGCTGGCGTCCTGCCCGGCGCCGTCACCCTGGCCCTGGCCCTCGCCCTGGCCCTCCTGGCCGTTGCCCGCCTCGCCCGTCGGGCTCGCGGACGGGTCGGGCTGGTCGGCCCGGTCCGCCGCCGCCGAGCAGCCGGCGAGCTGGTCGAAGCCGGCCGGCGGCGCCCCGCCCGCCTGGGTGAGCGCGGCCGATATCCGTCCGATGCCGGCCGCGCGTTCGTCGTTCAGCGGGGCGAGCACCTCCTTCTCGATGACCGCCAGGTCCTTCCTGGCCGCCGCGTCGAGCGCGGCGAGCTGCCGGTAGGCCTCGGCCACCTTCGAGTCCAGCGCGGCGAGTTCGCCGTCCACCGCCTCCCGCGCCGCTTCCGGCACCTCGGTCAGCGCGTCACCGACCTCCGGGCACGTGATCGTCGCCGCCCGGGCCCCGGCGGCCTGCGTCCCGTCCCCCTCTCCGGCCACCGCCACGGTGTTGACCACGAGGAGTCCTCCACCGCCGAGGATCAGCCCGATGGAGGCGGCGACCGTGCGCTGCCCCCGCTTCGACCGTCTCCGCACCGACCTGCTCACCCGAACACCTCGCGCCTCACTCGCAACTCACCGGTCGGCCCCTCATACGTACGGGCGGAGCGGGGTGTTCAACGCGGCGCGGAATTCCTTCCTCAGGCCTTGTGGCCGACCCCGCCGAACATCGCCACGTCCGCGTCGCCGGTGGCGGAGCCGGGCAGCCAGCGGGAGCAGGAGACGACGCCGGGCGGCAGGAGTGCGGTGCCCTCGAAGAACCGTGCGACGTGCTCCGGGGTCCGCTGGGTGAGCCGGGGCGTGCCGTGCTCGTTCCAGAAGGCGACGGCGGCGTCGACGTCGGGCATGTCCGGGGAGGTGATGGTGTGCGAGAGGACCAGGTAGCTGCCCGCGGGCAGCCGGTGCATCAGCCGGCGCACCAGGCCGAGCGCCTCGTCGTCGTCCTCGATGAAGATCACCACGCCGAGGAGGACGAGCGCGACCGGCTGCGTGAGGTCCAGGGTCTTCGCCGCGTGCTCCAGGATCGTGTCGACGTCGCGCAGGTCCGCGTCGAGGTAGTCCGTCCGCCCCTCCGGGGTGCTGTCGAGCAGCGCGCGGGCGTGGACGAGGACGGTCGGGTCGTTGTCGACGTAGACGATCCGCGACTCCGGGGCGATCCGCTGGGCCACCTCGTGCGTGTTGTCCGCGGTCGGCAGGCCCGTCCCGATGTCGAGGAACTGCCGCACCCCGCGCTCGCGCACCAGGTGCTCCACCGCGCGCCCGAGGAACTGCCGGTCGGCCCGGGCGTACTCCCCGATCCCCGGGTGGATCTGCCGGATCTGGTCCCCCACCGTCCGGTCGGAGTCGTAGTTGTCCTTCCCTCCGAGCCAGTAGTTCCAGATCCGCGCGGTGTGCGGCTGCGACGTGTTGATCCTCGCCCGCACCCGCTCGGAATCGAAGCTCGTCTCGACGTTCTCGGCCACACCGGCTCCTCGCTCGACCCTTCGGCAACGGCTCACCCCGCACCAACCCGCAGTCTATGGACGCCCGTTGCCCCACGGGACCCCGATCCCCGCATCCACCTGCACCGACCGCCCCCGCACCGGCCTCCCGCAGGAGCCGCACCCCGCGACGCGCACCGTGCGACCGCCGCTCCGGACGCGGTCGTCGCCGCGGCACCGGCCCACGACGTCCGGCCGCACCCTCGCGCACCGGCCCCGGACACCCGGTCGGCACGTACGGCGTGCCCCGGCGGCCTCACGGTCGGATGATCGGACAGGTGCGAGGCCGGGATATCGGGGAACGGGTTCCACACAGCCAGGCATGCTCCGGCGGGTGAAGGGATGGACATCGTGGCACGACCGAGGATCTTGGTGGTGGGAGCGGGCTTCGCGGGAGTGGAGTGCGTCCGCCGCCTCGAACGCAAACTGGGCCCCGACGAGGCCGAACTGGCCCTGGTGACCCCGTCGTCCTACCAGCTCTACCTGCCGCTGCTCCCCCAGGTCGCGTCGGGCGTGCTGACCCCCCAGTCGATCGCGGTGTCGCTGCGGCGCAGCCGCAGGCACCGCACCCGCATCATCCCCGGCGGCGCCATCGGCATCGACCTCAAGGCGAAGGTCTGCGTCGTCCGGAAGATCACGGACGAGATCGTCAACGAGCCGTACGACCGTCTGGTGCTGGCCCCGGGCAGCGTGACGCGCACCTTCGACATCCCGGGCCTCCAGGAGCACGCCCGCGGCATGAAGACGCTGGCCGAGGCCACCTACATCCGCGACCACGTCATCTCGCAGCTCGACCTGGCCGACGCCAGCCTCGACGAGGCCGAGCGCGCGGCGCGGCTGCAGTTCGTCGTGGTCGGCGGGGGCTACGCGGGCACCGAGACCGCCGCGTGCCTGCAGCGCCTGACGCACAACGCCGTCAAGCGCTACCCCAGGCTGGACGCGCGCCTCATCAAGTGGCACCTGATCGACATCGCACCGAAGCTCATGCCGGAACTGGGCGACAAGCTCGGCCGCAGCTCCCTGGAGATCATGCGCAGGCGCGGCATCGAGGTCTCGCTGGGCGTGTCCATCGCGAAGGCGGGCCCCGACGAGGTCACCTTCACCGACGGGCGGGTGATCCCGACCCGGACCCTCATCTGGACGGCCGGTGTCGCGGCGAGCCCCCTCATCGCCACCCTGGGGGCCGAGACGGTCAAGGGCCGGCTCGCGGTCACCTCCGACATGAACCTGCCGGGCCACGAGGGCGTCTTCGCGCTCGGCGACGCCGCCGCCGTCCCGGACGAGGCGAAGGGCGTCGACGGCGCCGTCTGCCCGCCGACCGCCCAGCACGCGCTGCGCCAGGGCCGGCACGTCGCCGACAACGTCATCGCCTCGCTGCGCGGCCGCCCGACCACGCCCTACGTCCACAAGGACCTCGGCCTGGTCGTCGACCTCGGCGGCCTGGACGCCGTCTCCAAGCCGCTCGGCGTCGAGCTGAAGGGCGTGCCCGCGCTGATCGCGGCCCGCGGCTACCACTGGTCGGCGCTGCGCACCAACGTGGCGAAGGTCCGGGTCGCCACGAACTGGGCGCTGAACGCGGTGGCCGGGGACGACTTCGTCCGCACCGGGTTCCTGTCCCGCGTCCCCGCGACGCTCAAGGACTTCGAGTACACCGACGCGTACCTGTCGCCGGAGCAGATCAGGGAGCAGGTCGGGGGCCGGTAGGGGGCCGGTGGGGGGGAGCGCCGGCGGGAGGTCCGTCCTCGCGCTACGGGGGACGCGCCGCGGGGCCTCACGTGCACCCGCGCTCCGGGCCCTCGCTTCAGGCCCTCGCGTCGTGTCCCAACAGGGCTGCTCCGGTGGACACTTGGTGTTCCCGTCGCACCCTGACGCCGCGCGCGGTCCGCCGCACGGGCGCCGGGGCGGCGGGCGACCGCCGACGCCCTACCGGAAGGTGAGCACGCCATGCGTCTGTACGCCCGGACTCCCGGACGCCTGAGCCGCCAGGTCCTCGCCGACCTGATCGCCGCGGCCCTGATCCTCGCCGCGGTGAAACTGGCCCTGACCGTGCGCGACGCGGTCCTGCGGCTGGCCGAGCCCGGCCGCCGGGCGGAGAGCGCGGGCGACGGCCTGGCCGACTCGCTCGGCGACGCGAGCGACGTCGCCTCGAAGGTCCCGCTCGTCGGCGACCAGCTGAAGAAGCCGCTGCGGTCCGCCGCCGACGCCGGCACCGGGATGGCCGACGCGGGGCGCTCGCTGCAGGACACGGTGGAGCAGGTGGCGACGCTGACCGCGGTCGCGCTGATCGCCATCCCGGTGGTGTTCGTGCTGCTGCTGTGGCTGCCCGCGCGCCTGCGCTGGATCCGCCGCAGCGCCGTCACCCGGCGCCTCGCCGCCGAGCCGGGCGGCGCCGACCTCCTCGCCCTGCGCGTCCTCACCGGCCCCCAGCGCGACCTCGCCGCCCTCCCCGCACCCCCCGACGGCCTCGCCGCGGCCTGGCGCCGCGGCGACGACCAGGTCATCGCCGACCTCGCGGCCATCGGCCTCCGCCAAGCGGGCCTGCACCGGTGACGTCCCTCGGGTGAGCGGCGACCGCGGCGGTCCCCACGGGCCGCACCTCGGTGGCGGGACCTCAGTGCCGGCCCTCCCCCGCCAGCCGTTCCCCCAGACGCCGGCTCCCGAACGCGACGAAGGCCCCGCTCGGCATCAGCCGGCACTCGGCGCCACCGATCCGACCGATCCGCACCAGCCCCGCCCGCTCCGCGTCCGCTCCGACGCCGGGAAAGTGCCGGCCGTTGTCGTCACCGACGTCCGGCACCTCCACCCAGACCCGCTCGCCGTCGACGACGTGGGGGAAGCGGCGCAGCTTGCGCCGGTGGTTCGGGACGAGCGACTCGGCGTGGTGCAGGAAGGAGTTGCGGTGGTGCCCGACGCCGAGCAGCAGGATGCGGGCGTCGAGCGCGCGCATCCGACCGAACGGCGAGTCGCGCCCCGCCGCGTAGGCGAGCGGCTGCCGTCCGGTGATCTCCCGGGCCGCGGCTCCGACGGCCGCGACGGAGGCCTGCGGGTGCGTGCTGCGCAGCCGGTCGGGGCGGGCGAGCAGGGCGGTGGGCAGAGCGCCCATGGCGGTGGGCAGCCGGTCGTGGAAGACGGGGACGGAAGCCCGGTCCGCGTCGACGCCCGCTCCCGCGTCGGGTCCCGCCTGCGGGTGGGGGTCGCGTACGACATCCCCGGTGAACGCGGGCACGACCACCGTCCCGTGCGGCCCGAGGTGGTCGCGCAGTGCACCCAGGAGGGCCTCGGCACCGCCGTCGACGTGCCCGAAGGAGGACAGGGACGCGTGGACGATCACCACCGCCGAGGCCGGCAGCCCGAGTTCCTCGAAGCCAGCGCGCAGGTCCCTGCCGGTGACGGTCGGCCGCTCGGTCCCGGTGGCCGGGAGGGCGGGGCCGGGCGGGCCGGCGGTCGCGGATTCCATGATCACCATCATGCTGAACGCGTCCGCGGGCAGTGCGGCCGGGGTCGCCCCGCGTCCTGGACGCCGGGGTCTCCCGACAGCCGCTAGGCCGGTGCTTGACCCGTGCCCCGAGGTCCGGGTCCACGGTTCCGGACGGCGAGGAGGCACTCATGCGTGCAGGTGAGGCGGCCGCCGGCCGCCGGCGTGACGATCAAGGCCCTGCGCTACGACGAGGGCTGCGGACTACTCAGCCCCCGGCCAGACGGCCAACGGTTACCGCGGCTACACCGCGGAGGACGTCCGGATGGCGCAGGAGATCCGCAGCCCGGGAGACCTGGGTCCCGCCCCGACGGAGACCGGCCCGTTCCTCGCCTGCCTGCGCGCGGGGCGAGACGGGCGACCACTGCGCGGAGTCCCTCGCGGCCTACCAGCAGAAGATCGACGCGCTGGACCTCCTCGTCGCCCGGCTGACGCGCAGCCGGGAACAGCGGATCCGCCGCCGGAACACGGCGGCCCGGCGGGGTTTCCCCTCAGCCGCCGAACCGTCGAAGCAGCCCGACCCGATGCTGCCCCAGGCCGCCCCCTGCCCGCAGACCTCCCCGCCCGGAGAACGACGGCGCCGCCGCCCACCTGCCGGGCCTCACCCTCCCCGCCCTGTCCTTCACGGGCACGGACGGCCGCGAGATCCGACTGGACGCCGTCTCCGAGGGCCGGTGGGTGCTCTTCCTCCACCCCCTCTCGGGGACCCGGCCGCGGACATCCCCGAAGGCTGGAACGAGATCCCCGGCGCGCGCGGCTGCAGCCAGGAGGCTCGCAACTTCCGCGACAACCTTTCCGCGCTGCGGGCGGAAGGCGTCGACCGCGTGCTCGCCCTGTCCTCGGACCGCGCCGCATACCAGCAGGCGCTGGTGGACCGCCTGCACCTGCCCTACCCGATACTCTCCGACCCCCGGCTCACCCTCGCGGACGACCTGAAGCTCCCCACGTTCGACGCCCGCGGCCAGCGTCTGCACCGACGCCTCACCCTCGTCCTACGCGGCACCACCGTCGAGCCCGCCTTCTACCCCGTCCCCCCCGTTACCTTTTTCGTGGCTCCGCAATGGGGCCTCCGGCCTTCGGGTCCGGCATGACTTCCCCCTCCTGTTGTTGATGATCCGGGGGGTG
>NZ_JBHWZH010000010.1:0-9237 GCF_042728285.1 Streptomyces sp. NPDC060194
CCACCGACATCAACACACACACAAACGAACAGCAGGTCGAGTTACTTAATATAAAAAACCAGCGCGTAGAAGCCCAGGACGCGCTGCGGGTCCCGCTCCTCGACCGCCACGAACACCTCGTGCGCCTCGACGTAGTCCGCCCCCACCCGGTAGCCGGCCACCGCGGACGCGTACCCGCCCTCGTACGCGCGCGAGGCGCGGACGATCCGGGTCAGCCGCCTGGCGTCGCGCGCGGTGGCGCGCCTGACCTGCACGAACGGCGCGGAACGGGGAGGGCGGGGCATACGGTCCATGGTGGCACGGCGGGTCAGCCCGCCGTGCGGCCCGGCGGGCGGGTCCCGATCACCACCGTCGCGTACAGCTCGTCGCACTCCACCGCCCGCGGGGCGAGGCCGTGCGCGGCGAACGCCGCCGCCGTCGCGGGGGCCTGGCGCTCGCTCGTCTCGATCAGCAGGCTGCCGCCCGGCGCCAGCCACCCCGCCGCACCCTCCACGACCCGGCGCTGCACGTCGAGCCCGTCCGCCCCGCCGTCCAGCGCCACCCGCGGCTCGTGCTCGCGCGCCTCGGGCGGCAGGAGGCCGATGTCGCCGGTGGGCACGTACGGGGCGTTGGCGACGAGCACGTCGACCCGGCCGCGCAGGGTGGCGGGCAGGGCGGCGTAGAGGTCGCCCGCGTGGACGTGCCCGCGCGGGGCGGTGACGTTGCGGCGGGCACAGTCGACGGCGGCGGGGTCGATGTCCGCCGCGTGCACCTCGACGCGGTCGTCGGCGATGAGGAGCGCCGCGCCGACCGCGCCCGATCCGCAGCACAGGTCGACGGCGACGGCGCCCGGCCGCGGGACGAGCCCGATCGCCAGCCGGGCGAGGAACTCGCTCCGCCTGCGCGGCACGAAGACGCCGTCCGCGACGGTGATCCGCAGGTCCAGGAACTCGGCCCAGCCCAGGACGTGTTCGAGCGGGTACCCGGCCGCGCGCCGGGCGATCCGTGCGTCGAGTTCGGCGGCGGAGGGACGGTCGGAGAGCATCAGCCGTGCCTCGTCCTCGGCGAACACGCAGCCTGCGGCGCGGAGTTGGGCGGTGACGGATGCGTGGGTGTCTTCGCGGACGGGGGAGGACGAGGGTTGCGGAACCGGCATGGGGAGGACCTTTCGGGAAACCGAAGGGTGCGCTCGGCGTTGAGCCGGCTCAGACCGTGAGGGTCCGGCCGTCAACGCGACGGAGGATGAGCACCCGTACTGCGACAGCGTTGATGGGTGTCACCTCCTTTGGTTCGGTCCACCGGTGTGGACGCGGTCACCTTACCCGAGGGTGGTCGCGGGGGTGCGCGGCGAGCCCGTGCGGGGCGGGGGCCGACCGTGGTGCTGCGTGCGGTCGCTTGCACTGGGCATGTTGTGCTGTGCCCACCCGTGCCGCCCTGCGGCACGATTGCCCACAGCGGGGGGGGCTAAGGCCTCAGCGGTAAAGCTCCGGGTCGGGCCGGAGGTCCGGGTTCTCCTTGTCGAGGAGGAAGCGCCACGCGTCGGGGCTGCTGCCGTCGACGTCGGTGAAGCCGTACTCGCGGGCGAGCGCCCCGCTGGAGAGGGACGCGCCGTTCCACCGCGACACAGAAGGGTCCGCGGCAAGCGCGGCGACCGCGCGGCCGACGTACGCCGGGGTCTCGGAGACGGCGAAGTCCGGCTCGCGGACGAGCGCGTCGCGCCAGTTCGCCTCGGTGACGCCGTAGTGGTCCAGCATCATCTCCGACCGCATCCACCCCGGGGTGAGCGCGAGCGCCGTCGCGCCGCGCGGGCCGAGCTCGTGGGCGAGGGAGAACGCCATCCGCAGGACGGACGCCTTGGCGAGGTCGTAGAAGAACGAGGCGCGGTACCGCGTCCGGTTGTAGTCGTCCGTGCCGTCGTTCATCTCGACGACCAGGCCGCCGGGCGACCGCAGCAGCAGCGGCAGCGCGAAGTGGCTCGTGATCGCATGGGTCTCGACGCCGAGGCGGAGGATCCGGAGGCCGTCGTCGAGGTCGTGCTCCCAGATCGGCTTGTCCCAGGCGAACAGCTTCTCCCCGCCCCAGACGTCGTTGACGAGGACGTCCAGCCGCCCCTCCTCGCCGTCGATCCGCGCGACCAGCTCCCGCACCTGGTCCGGGACCAGGTGGTCGGTGGGCACGGCCACCCCGCGCCCACCCGCCGCGGTCACCAGATCCGCGGTGTCCTCGATCGTCTCCGGCCGGTCGTACTCCGAACGCCGCGCCCGCGTGCTGCGGCCCGTGACGTACACCGTCGCCCCCGCCGCGCCCAGCTCCACCGCGATCCCGCGCCCCGCGCCGCGCGTCGCGCCCGCGACCAGGGCGACCTTGCCGTCCAACGGTCCTGCCATGCCGGTGCCTTCTTCCTGCCGTTCCGTCGTGTCCCCGTCCCGGTCGATGGTGCCGGTGAATCCGGACATCCTCTGTCGGGATGGGCCGGCGGTCTTCGGCCGGGCCCGCTTCCTAGGATGGGTGCGACCACACCGGACCCGCAGGTCGGAGGCACCCGCATGCATCCTCACGTCACCGTCGTCACCGGAGGAAGCCGCGGCATCGGCGCCGCGATCTGCAGGCGGCTGGCCGCCGACGGGCACGACATCGCGCTCGGCTACCGGTCCGACGCGGCCGCGGCCGAGGAGGTCGTGGAGACCGTACGAACGGCGGGCCGCCGGTGCGTGAGCGTCCGGGTCGACACGACGGACGAGGCGGACGTCGACCGGCTGTTCGCGACGGCGGAGGCCGAGCTCGGCCCGGTCACCGGCCTGGTCAACAACGCCGGCGTCAGCGGGGTGAACGGCCGGCTCGCGGACGCGGCCGCGGCCGGACTGCGCGCGGCGCTGGACGTGAACGTGCTCGGCTACCTGCTGTGCGCCCGGCGCGCGATCCGCGCGATGACGGGCGGCCCCGGCGGGACGGCCGGCGACGGGCACCGGGGTGCGATCGTGAACATCTCCTCCGCGGCGGCCACTCTCGGCAGCCCCGGTCAGTACGTGCACTACGCGGCCACGAAGGCCGCCACCGACGCGATGACCGTCGGCCTCGCGAAGGAGCTCGCGGCCGACGGCATCCGCGTCAACTGCGTGGCGCCCGGCATCATCTGGACCGGTTTCCACGAGGACCCGGAGCGCCCGGCGAAGCTCGCGTCCACCATCCCGATGGGACGCGCCGGGCACCCCGACGAGGTGGCCGGCGCGGTGTCGTGGCTGCTCTCGCCCGACGCGTCCTACACGACGGGCGCGGTGCTGCGGGTGGCGGGCGGAATGTGACTCCGCCCGCCGAGGGCGCCTGACGCGTCCCGAGGCCCGACGCGTGCCCCGGCCGGGCGCGTCCCCAGGCCGGGCGGGTTCCCTTGGCTGGGTGCGCCCCTGGGCCGGGCGCGTCCCTAAGCCGTGCGCGTCCCCGGGCCGGGTGCGTCCCGAGGCGGGCGGGCTCGCGGCCCTGAGGCGCACAGGTTCCGGACGCACGCGCTGTCGGGCCGACGCGGCGCCCGTCCGGCGGACGCGGGGCGGCCGGCGCGCCCGGGCGCGCTTCGGCGCGACGCGCCGTGCCCCGGCGCACCCCGCCGCACCCGCCGCCCCGTCCCCGCGTTCAGTGCCCCCGCGCCACCCACTCCTCCAGCTGCCCCGCCTCGTCGCCGATGACGGTGGTGTCCCCGTGCCCCGTCCGCACGACCGTCTCCGGCGGGAGGGACAGCAGCCGGTCGCGGATGGAGTCGATGATGGTCGGGAAGTGCGAGAACGACCGGCCCGTGGCGCCCGGACCGCCCTGGAAGAGCGTGTCGCCGGTGAAGACCGTGCCGAGCCCCGGGGCGTACAGGCACACCGCGCCGGGCGCGTGGCCGGGCGTGTGCAGGACGGTCAGCTCCTCGCCGCCGACGGTGAGCGTCTGGCCGTCGGACAGCTCGCCGTCGGGGACCAGGTGCGGGTGGGTCTGCTTCCACAGCGGAAGGTCGTCCGGGTGGAGCAGGACGGGCGCGCCGGTCGCCTCGGCGAGGGCGGGCGCCGCGCCGACGTGGTCGTTGTGCGCGTGGGTACAGACGATCGCCCGCAGGGTGCGGTCGCCGAGCGCGGCGAGGATCGCGTCGGCGTCGTGCGCGGCGTCGATGACGATCGCCTCGGAGTCGTCGCCGACGATCCACACGTTGTTGTCGACGTCCCAGGAGCCGCCGTCGAGTTCGAAGGTGCCGGAGGTGGCGACGTGGTCGACGCGGGCCATCACAGCACCACCACCGAGCGCAGGACGTCGCCCTCGTGCATGCGGCCGAAGGCCTGCTCGACCTCGTCCAGGCCGATCTTCCCGGTGACGAACGCGGCCAGGTCGATCCGGCCCTGCTGGTGCAGGTCGACCAGCATCGGGAAGTCACGGGAGGGCAGGCAGTCGCCGTACCAGGAGGACTTCAGGGCGCCGCCGCGCCCGAACACGTCAAGCAGCGGGAGTTCGAGGCGCATCTCGGGCGTCGGTACGCCGACCAGGACCACGGTCCCCGCCAAGTCGCGTGCGTAGAAAGCCTGTTCGTAGGTCTCCGGGCGGCCGACCGCCTCGATGACGACGTCCGCGCCGAAGCCGTCCGTCAGCTCGCGGATCGCCTCGACGGCGTCCGTGGAGCGGGAGTTGACGGTGTGGGTCGCGCCCATCCGCCGCGCCGTCTCCAGCTTGCGGTCGTCGACGTCGACGGCGATGATCCGGGCCGCGCCCGCGAGTCGCGCGCCGACCACGGCCGCGTCGCCGACGCCGCCGCAGCCGATGACGGCGACGGAGTCCCCGCGCCCCACCTGCCCGGTGTTGATCGCCGCGCCGATTCCGGCCATCACGCCGCAGCCGAGGAGCCCGGCGACGGCCGGGTCGGTCTCCGGGTCGACCTTCGTGCACTGGCCGGCCGCGACCAGCGTCTTCTCCGCGAACGCGCCGATGCCGAGGGCGGGCGTCAGCTCGGTGCCGTCGAGCAGCGTCATCTTCTGCTCGGCGTTGTGGGTGTCGAAGCAGTACTGCGGGCGGCCGCGCCTGCACGCGCGGCACTGGCCGCACACCGCGCGCCAGTTGAGGACGACGAAGTCGCCGGGGGCCACCTCGGTGACGCCGTCGCCGACGCTCTCCACGACGCCCGCGGCCTCGTGGCCGAGGAGGAAGGGGAAGTCGTCGTTGATGCCGCCCTGCTTGTAGTGCAGATCGGTGTGGCAGACCCCGCAGGCCTGGACCTTCACCACGGCCTCACCCGGCCCCGGATCGGGCACCACGATCGTCTCGACCCGCACGGGCTGGTCCTTGCCCGGGGCGATGACCCCTTGGACGTGCTGCGGCATTCGGCCGGTCCCTTCCGCTCGTCTACGTGCTTCCGCCACCGAGTCTCTCCCCAGGAGGGCCCCCGCGGCGAACCGGGCGGGTACGCGTCGGAATCCGGCCCCGTGGCCGGTAGCGTGCGGCACAGACATGTCCGGACGACAGGCGGGACCTCCTTGATGCGCATGTACTTCGCGCCGGGGGAGCGCGACGGGTTCGAGGCGGCCTGCCGGCTCCTCGTGCGCAGGCTCGACGGCTGGGCGGATGAGCGCGGGGAGCGGATCGACCCGTCGGGCGCGGCGCTCGCGCTGGACTACCGGCACCGGGGCACCCCCGACGGGCGGCTGGGCCTCTGGCGGCCCCACCACGTCGAGGAACTGCTCCTGCACTGGCTGCCGCGCACCGCCGCGGTCGTCCCCGGCGAGCGCACCGACGCCATGCCCGGCACGCTCGCCCTGCTGCTGCGCCATCTGGACGCCATGGGCCTGGCCGACCCGCGCGGCGCGCCGCTCGCCGTCAACCTCGCCGCCGTCGAGGCCGCTGCGCCGCGCTTCGGGCCCGCCATGGGCGACCTCTCGCGCTGGGGTCTGACGAAGTTCTGGGTCACCACGGCCGCCGCGCAGGGGGTCGACGTGCGCGACCGGGAGGCGCTGCGGGCCTTCATGGACCGGGTCGCGGCGGGCGAGGCGGACCACGACCCCGAGGCGCTGGCCCGCGTCACCGCCGGGGTCGCCGCGCGGCCGCCGGCCGTCCGCCGCGCCGAGCCCGTCCTGCCCGTCGCCCTGCCGCCCGAGGGCGAGCTGCGGGCCGCGGCCGCGCTCGCCGAGCCGGTGCGCCGGCTCACCGGGCTCGTCCGGTGGGCCGGCCCCGCGGGCCGCCCGGTCCTCGCCTCGGGCGCACTGCGCATCGCCGACGCGCGCGCCCTCGTCGCGGCGCTCGGCACCGGCGACGACGTGACGGGGGTGCGGTCGGCCGCGCACCTGCCCGGCCTCGCAGCGCTCCTCGCGTGGGCGCGGCGGGCCCGCCTGGTCGAGGTGGCGGACGGCCGCATCGCCGCGGCCCCCGACGCGCCCGTCCTCGCCGCCGACCCCCTCGACCTCTGGCGCCGCGCCTTCGACGCCCTCGACACCGGCCCGCTCAGGGAGCTCTACGGGCTCCCGTACGCCGTCCCGTGGCCCGGCGACGCGCCGGACGCGGCGGTCGTCCGCGCGCTGCGGGAGCTGGGCGCGATCACCGCGCCCGGACCGTCGGAGGGCGGCGGGCCGCCGCGGCCCCGTCCGCCCGCCGGGATGCCGCCGGAGCTCGCCGAGCTGTACGGGACGCAGGTGCGGACCGCCGTCGCGGACGCGTCGGGACCCGCCGGGCCCGTCGAGCTGACGCCGCTCGGGCACGACGCCGTACGGCGGACGCTGCTCGCGCGCGGTCGGGAGGCGCCGGTCGTCGGCGACCTGACCGGCGCGAACGCCGCCGGTCTGCTCGGGGTGCTGACCGAGCACTACGACGCGGAGTCCGCCCGCGCGGAGCTCGCCCTGTGGACCGCCGCCCGCCCGGACGCCGCCACCGCGACCCTGGAGCTGACCGACGCCCTGCGCGCCTGCCCGTTCCGCACCCGCGCCGAGGCGCTGCTCGACACCCTCCGCGAGGCGCACCCCGACGGGCCCGCGCTCGTCACCGAGCTGCGCGGGGACCCGCTGCTCGCCCCGACCGCGCTGAGCCTCCTCGTCCGCCGCAAGGACCTGGACGCCGACGACATCGGCCGGGCCGAGAGCGACCTCCTGGTCGCCGAGAGCCTGCTGCAGCTCCTGGAGACGTCCGGCCCCGAAGGGGTCCGGCGCGCGCTGGACGGCCGGGGCGGGTCCGCCCGCGAGGCGCTGACAGCCGCGCTCGCGTCCGGGCACCCGGACCGCCCGGCGCTCGCGGAGCTGGCCGCCGTTCGGGAGGGGCCGTGAGCCGGTAGCCGGACCCGCCCACGCCCCCCGCTCAGGCCGAGCGGGGCTGCTGCAGCGACCAGTACGCCCCGCCGCGCCGCAGCAGCTCCTCGTGCGCGCCGGACTCGACGATCCCGCCGTCCTGCATGACCACGATCCGGTCCGCGCCCCGCACCGTGCTCAGCCGGTGGGCGACCACGAAGACGGTCCGGCCCGCCACGAGACGCCCGAGCGCCTCCTGGACCAGCGCCTCCGAACGGGTGTCGAGCGCGGAGGTCGCCTCGTCGAGGACGAGGACGCGCGGGTCGCGGATCAGCGCGCGGGCGATGGCCAGGCGCTGCCGCTGCCCGCCGGAGAGCCGCGCCCCGCGCTGCCCGACGACGGTGTCGAGTCCCTCCGGGAGCCGGTCGGTGAACTCCAGCGCGTTCGCCGCCTCCAGCGCGGCGCGGACGGTCTCCTCGTCGGTGTCGCCCATGCCGTAGGTGACGTTCTCGCGGACGGTGCCCTCGAAGAGGACGGACTCCTGCGGGACGACGGAGAGGAAGCGGCGGTAGCTGCGCAGGTCGAGGGCGGCCATGTCGACGCCGTCGAGGAGGATGCGGCCCTCGGTGGGCCGGATGAAGCCGATCAGCAGGTTCAGCACGGTCGACTTGCCCGCCCCCGACGCGCCGACCAGCGCGATCGTCTCGCCCGGCGCGGCGGTGAGGGAGAAGTCGCGGACGGCCGCCCCCTCGGCGTCGGGGTAGGCGAAGCCGACGCGCTCGAACTCGATCCGGCCGCGCACCTCCGCGACCTCCCGCTTGCCGGTGTTGCTCTCCAGGTCCGGCGCCTGGAGCACCTCGCCGGCCGACCGCACCGACTCGAGTCCCTTGCTGATGACCGGAGTCAGGCTGAGCAGCGAGGTCGCCGCGCTGGTCAGCGTGGTGAAGTACGCGCTCAGCATCACCACGTCGCCGGCCGTGATCGCCAGCCAGCCGTAGTACGCCACCAGCGCCGAACCGGCCAGGCAGCCGACGCCGAGCGCGTTGAGGAGGATCCACGCGAGCGCCCCGAAGCGGCCGTTGAGCAGGTCGAGCCGCAGACCGGACAGGAGGACCCGGTGCAGCGAGCCGTCCACCCGGCCGATCGCGGCCCGCTCCAGGCCGTGTGCGCGGGTGATGGGGATGAGCGTCGTCATCTCGCTGACCCGCGAGGAGAGTTGCTCCACCTCGCGGCGGAACGACTCGTTGCGCTCGCGCAGCCGGCCGCGCAACCGCATGACGAGGAGCGCGGCGGCGGGCACCACGACGAGGAAGACGGGCAGGAACGCGGGGGCGCGCACACCGATGACGACCAGCGCGCCCGCCATCGTGACGGCCGCCGACAGGCCCATGTCCGCGGTCTGCTGCGAGGACTGCTCGATCGTCTCGACGTCCCGGACGACCTTCGCCTGGAGCACCCCCGCGGACACCCGTGCGTGGTACCCGATCGAGAGCTGCTGCATCCGGCGGCACAGCGCGGAGCGCAGCCCGGTGCCGACCCGGCGGATGCTGCCGTGCACGAAGCGCACGTACAGCAGGTGCGTCGGGAGGTTGAGGAAGAGCACCACGAGCAATACGCCTATGTTCCACCACAGTTCACTCACCGGCCGGTGCTCCACCACGACGTCGATGACGTTCGCGGTGATCAGCGGGAGCAGCCAGATCGGGCTGTGTTTGACGACGAACACCCCTGCGGCGAGGGCGAGTCGGCCGGCGTCCGGGCGGAAGAGGTAGACCAGGGTGCGGATCGGGTGCTCGCCGCGGTAGCGGTGGTCGAGCGGGGTGGAGGCGGGGCCGGGCGGAAACGGTTGTGGCATGCACGCAGCAAAGCGCGGCCCGTCGTGCGGCCACAAGCCCGTCCCGGCAGGAGAGACGGCGCTTCCCGGCCGGCGCGCGGGGGAGGGCGGGTCGGCGGGGCGGCGCGGGGGAGGGCGGGTCGGGGGGGGGGGGGGGGGCCCCCCCCCCGCCGGGGGCCCCCGCGCCGCGCCCCGCGGGGC
>NZ_JBHWZH010000010.1:9247-76913 GCF_042728285.1 Streptomyces sp. NPDC060194
CAGGCAACGCGCGGCGCTGTTTGCGCCCACACCCCCGCCCGGCCCGGCGAGAGGGCTCTACCCGGCCGGGGCGGGGGGGGGGGGGGTCCGGGGGGGGGGGGGGGGGGTGGGGGGGTCGGCCGGGCGGGGCCGGCCCCGCCCGGCTAGGACGCCCCCGGACCGTCTCCCGGCGGAGCCGGCTCGGGGGTGCGTCGGCCGACGACGTACCCCTCCCACAGGCGTCCGCCCGCCGGTGCGAGCACCTCGTCCACCAGGGCGACGAGGTCCCCGCAGCCGGCCGCCGGCGCGGCCCGCGACGCCGCCTCCAGTCGGGCGGCGAATCCCGGCCGCACCTCGTCGGCCCGCCGTGCCAGCCACTTGCCGCCGCCGAGCCAGGCCCGGTGCTGCAGCAGCAGGAAGGCGGCGGTGCGTTGGACGATCTCGGCGACGACGAAGAGCCGCTCGCCCGGGTCGCGGCAGCCGGCCAGATCGTCCAGGAGGTCGGTCAGGTAGTACCGGTGGGCGTCCCGCTCCTCCTCGGTGAGCGGGGCCGGCCCGGCCGCCGCGACCCGCCGCGACTCCTCGGCCAGCGCGGCCCCGACCCCGTCGCGGTCGAGGATCAGATCGCCCTGCGCGCACATGTCCATCAGCGGCGAGCGCCGCTCGGCCACCTCGCGGGTGAAGAACTCCCGCCAGCTCTCGGGGCTCTGCACGAACAGCTCCACCGGCCACCCGCCGGAGCGCAGGCTCTCCCGGTACGGCGCGGCCGCGGAGTCGGTGACCACCACGATGTCCAGGTCCGAGTACGGGGTGCGCCAGGACGTGAGGACGCTCCCGGCGAGGAAGGCGGCCCGCGCCTCGGGGTGCCGGTCGGCCACCAGCGCGCGTGCGGTCGCGTGCGGTTCTGTGTTCGCCATCCGCACATTCTGTCCGCGGCGGCCCGGGCCGCGCATCGGTATTCGATCACGCGGCGGCGTCGGACCCGCGCGCGGCAAAGGTGCAGTTGAGGGCTGTGGTACGGCGGTTGGCGCCGTGTGCGCCGCGTCCGGGGAAACGTCACTGCCCGTGCTGGCTCGGGAACCGAGCGTGCAAATCCCGGGAGTCTAGTACGCCGCGAAGGCCGCCGTACGCGGTTGGGAGAACTCCCGAAGCGCTGATCGCCAAGGGCTACGCTCGCCTCGTTGTGACCGCAGTTGGCACGTATTCAGGCATTTGTTCGCATCGGTTCCCGAACGTCCCGTCCGTCGACCGCCAGAGGGATAGCAATGGCACGCGTTGAGGCGCCCCCCACCGATCGCACCGTCCCCGTCGTCCGCGCCCTGCTCCTGGCGATCGTCCTGACCTCCGCGGCCACCGTCGGCGCGGCGGCCCTCGCGGAGCAGGCCGCCCGGATACCCCTGCTCCTCGCCGGCGTCGCGGCCACCGTCGCCGTCGCCGCGCTCTCGGCCGTCGCCGCCCGCCGCCGGCTCGACGCCCGCGCGCGGGAGCAGCGCGACGCCGTCCGGATCGCCGACCTCGAACGCCGCCTGGCCGGGCACGACGACCGGCTCGCGGGGCTCGCCGACGAGGTCCTGCCCGCGGTCGTCCGCCAGCTGCGGGCGAGCATCCCGCCGACCCGCATCAGGAAGCAACTGCGCGAGGCGGCCGCCGCCTACGAGGACCTCCCCAGCATCGGCCGACTCGTCGAGGGCGTCATCGCGGTCGTCGACCACGAGATCCTGCGCCGCCAGGGCGCCGAGCACAGCTTCGTCGGCGTCGCCCGCCGCGTGCAGACCATCGTCGCCCAACAGGCCATCGAGCTGCGGGAGATGGAGGAGGACCACGGGTTCAACCCGGAGGTCTTCGACGACCTGCTCCGCATCGACCACGGCAACGCCCTGATCGGCCGCCTCGTCGACAGCATCGCCGTCATGAGCGGCAGCAAGCCCGCCCGCCAGTGGCGGCGCAACGTCGCCCTGTTCAGCGTGCTGCGGGGCGCGATGTCCCGGATCCTGGAGTACCCGCGGATCAAGCTCGACTCGGTCGCCAAGGTCGGCATCGTCGCGCCCGCCGTCGAGTCGGTCATCCACCTCCTCGCCGAGATCCTCGACAACGCCACCCGCTACTCGCCGCCGACCTCCAAGGTGCGCGTCAGCGCCGTCGAGGTACCGTCGGGCGTCGCCATCGAGATCGAGGACTCCGGCGTCCGGCTCACCGAGACGGCCCGGCTGCGCATCGAGAAGCTGCTGCACGGCGCGATGCAGGGCACCGACGTCGACCAGATCGGGGAGTCGCCGCGCCTGGGGATCGCCGTCGTCGGCCGGCTCGCCACCATGTGGAACATCCAGGTGTCGCTGCGCTCCTCCGCCTACGGCGGCCTCCGCACGGTCGTCGTCGTGCCCAGCGAACTGCTCGGCGAGGCGCCGCCGCGCAACATCATCGAGGCCATGGCCCACGGCATCGGGGCGCTCGCCCAGCCGGGCCCGGACGGGAAGATGCCCCGTCCGCCGCGGTCGCACGGCAGGCCGCCCAAGGAGGAGCGCGAACCGAAGCCGGCCGCCGTCCCGGCCGCCGTGCCCGGTCCCGCGCCCTCCTGGCAGGTCGACCGGCCGGCGGTGCCCAGGTCCCGTGCGCTGTCGGCGGACGACGACGAGCCGGTGGTGACCGAGTGGACCGAGGACGGGCTGCCGCAGCGCCGCAGCAAGCTCCGCGCCCAGCTCGAGATGCCCCCGCCCGCCCCCGCACCCCGCCCGCGCGCGCCCGAGCCGACGACCGCGCCCGGCATCCGGGTGGAGCAGTTCATCAGCGCGGCCAAGGGACTGCCGCACCAGCCGCCCCCCGCCCGGGAGTCGGGCGAGCCCCGAGACGAGGAGGACCAGACGTGATCCGGCAACTGGGCAACATGGACTGGATGCTGAAGGACCTCTCCCAGAGCGCCCAGGGCATCCTGCAGATCGTCGTCCTGTCCGCCGACGGGCTGCGCATCGCCCGCCACGGCGGCGACCCCGACGGCGCCGACCGCGTCGCGGCCGCCTGCGCCGGCCTGCAGAGCCTGGCCGCCGCCGTCGCCGCCGAACTGCCCTACGGCGAGGGCGTGATGCGGATGGTCGTCATCGAGATGGACGCCGGCTTCTTCTACCTCATGGCCGTGGCCCCCGGCTCCTACGTCGCCGTGCTCACCGACGAGACCGCGGACTCGGCCCGGATCGGGGCCGCGATGCGGGACATGGTCGCCCGGATCGGCGAGAACCTGGCCAGCCCGCCCCGGCACGACGGGAAGGCCGGATGACGTCCCCGCCCCGCCGGGAGCGCCGCGAGCCCCTGCCGGAGGAGGACCCGGACTCCGACCCCGACCGGCTCTACCTCCTCACCGGCGGGGCGCCCGGCGGGCGCGCCCCGATCGACCTGGTCACCATGATCGTGGGCCGGCCCGTCGACCCCGACACCCTCCAGCCCGAGCAGGCGGCGATCGTCCGGCTGTGCTCCTCCCCGCTGTCGGTCGCGGAGGTCTCCGCCTACCTGCGCCTGCCGTTCCGCGTGGTGGCCGTCATCCTCACCGGACTCCTCGACGCCGACCTGGTCGAGTCGCGCGCGCCCCTCGTCCGCAAGGCCCTGCCCGACCGGGCCCTCCTCGAAGCGGTGATGCATGGACTCCAGAAGCTCTGACACCGTCCTCGGCGCCGGCGCCGTCATCGACCCGGACGCCGTCGTCGGACCCCGGCAGGAGGACGTCCTGCCCGACACCACCCGGGCCGCCGTCAAGATCGTCATCGTGGGCGGCTTCGGGGTCGGCAAGACGACCATGGTCGGCTCGGTCAGCGAGATCAGGCCGCTGACCACCGAGGAGACCATGACCCAGGCGGGCGTCGGCGTCGACGAGAACCGCGGCGTGGACGACAAGACCGCCACCACCGTCGCCATGGACTTCGGCCGGATCAGCATCAGCGACGAACTGGTCCTCTACCTCTTCGGTACCCCGGGACAGGAGCGGTTCTGGTTCCTCTGGAACGGGCTCTTCGAGGGGGCGCTCGGCGCGGTCGTCCTCGTCGACACCCGCCGGCTCCAGGTCAGCTTCGAGGTCATCGGACGGCTGGAGGAGCGCGGGGTGCCGTTCGTCGTCGCCGTCAACAGCTTCCCCGACGCCCCGCGCCACCCCGTCGAGTCCCTGCGCGCCGCCCTCGACCTCGCCGACGAGGTCCCGATGGTCGACTGCGACGCGCGGCAGCGGGCGTCCAGCCGCGACACCCTGCTCACGCTCATGCGCTACCTGCACGGGCTGGCGGCGCGGGACACATGAGCCCGCGGGGTGCTTTGCCGACATGTCCGTCCAGGGCCGCATGCCAGAGGTCCAGCGATCCACGTCAGGAGTGCACGTGACAGCCCCCTCCCACCCCGAGTCGGGATCCCCGGACGGCTCGGCCCTCCCGCCCCCGCAGTGCCCGGCCCACGCCGCCGGCGCCGCGCTCAACGGCGTCGACCGGGACCTCGCCCCCACCACCACCGCGGTCTCGCCCGTCGGCCCCGGCGGGATCCGCCGCCTCTACGGGCCCGAGGTCACCCACGACCCCGTGGGCGTCTACGAGAAGCTGCGCGCCGAGCACGGGTCCGTGGCGCCCGTGCTGCTCCACGAGGACGTCCCCGCCTGGCTCGTCCTCGGCCACCACGAGGCCATGCACGTCGTCACCACGCCCGCCGTCTACTCCCGCGACCCCCGCAACTGGCGGCTCGTCCACGACGGGACCGTCCGCCCCGACCACCCGCTCGGCCCGCTGTTCGTCTGGCAGCCCTTCTGCAGCTTCGCCGACGGGGCCGAGCACGTCCGGCAGCGCGGCGTGGTCGACGAGGCGATGGGCGCCTTCAGGATCCGCGACGCCCGCCGCTACATCGACGACTTCACCAACCTGCTCGTCAACGAGTTCTGCCGGGACGGCCGCGCCGACCTCGTCCCGCAGTTCACCGAGCACCTGCCGATGATGGTCATGTGCGAGGTCCTCGGCATGCCCGAGGCCTACAGCGAACGCCTCGTCCGGGCCGCCCGGGACATGATCAAGGGCACCGAGACCGCGCTGGCGAGCAACGAGTTCGTGATGCAGCACCTCATGCGGCTCGTCGCCGCCCGCCGCGCGCAGCCGACGGACGACTTCACCTCCCGGATGCTCGCCCACCCCTCCGCCTTCACCGACGACGAGGCCGCCCAGCACCTGCGGCTGGTCCTCATCGCCGCCTACGAGACCACGGCCAACCTGATGGCCAACGTGATCCTGATGGTCCTCACCGACCCCCGGTTCCGCGCCCAGCTCAGCGGCACCAGCATGACCGTGGTGGCGGCCGTCGAGCAGACGCTGTGGGACCGGCCGCCGTTCACCACGATGTTCGGCCGCTGGGCCGCGGCCGACGCGGAGCTCGGCGGGAAGCGGATCGCGAGGGGCGACGCCCTCGTCCTCGGGATCGCCGCGGCCAACCTCGACCCGGCGATCCGCCCCGACCGGGCCAAGCCGATGCTGGGCAACCGCTCCTACCTCACCTTCAGCGGCGGCCCGCACGAGTGCCCCGGCCAGGACCTCGGCCGCACCATGGTCGAGATCGCGGTCCACTCACTGCTCGTGCGGCTGCCGACCGTCGACCTCGACGCGGACGAGCACGAGCTGCGCTACGAGGCGTCGCTGATGGCGCAGCACCTCAAGGAGCTGCCGGTCACCTTCGAACCGGGGCCGCCGCAGGCGGTGTCCGACGGCGTCACGCTCACCAGCCTCCGGCCCCAGGAAACCGCCTCCGGCGATCTGCCGCGGCCGGCCGCGGCGCCCCCGGCAGCCACACCTCCGGCCGACGCGCCGCAGGCGGCCGGGGCGCCGGCTCCGGACCCGCTGATCCCCGCCCAGCGCGGGGTCTCCGCGCCCCGCCGGCTGGTCCGGTCGGTCGTGCGGTGGTGGCGCGGCTACTGACCGACGACGAGCCGCGTCGGCGCGAGGGACCCGAGCGGCGGCAGGGCGATGCCGTCCCGGCCGGGGGTGACGGAGCCGAGCACGCTCGGGTGGCGGGCCCCGGTGCAGCCGGGCAGGGTGCCCGCGAGTCCGTGGAGGGTGAGGAAGCCGAGCACGGCGAAGGCGTACGCCTCCTTCGCCGCGGACGGCAGCCCGAGCTCGTCGGAGAACCGCAGCGGCGTCCCCGCCAGTTCCTCGCGCAGCATCTGCACGAGCACCGGGTTGCGGGTGCCGCCGCCGGACGCGACGACCTCGGTCGCGCCGGCCGAGCGGACGGAGTCGGCGACGGTGCGCGCGGTCAGTGCGGTGAGGGTGGCGACGAGGTCGTCGGGCCGCACGTCCTCGTCGAGCCCGGCCAGCGCCTCCCGCAGGTAGGCGCCGTGGAACAGCTCCTTGCCGGTCGTCTTCGGGGCGGGCCGCGCGTAGTACGGCTCGGCGAGCAGGCGGTCGAGGAGCGCGGTGCGCACCCGGCCGCGGGCCGCCATCGCCCCGTCCGCGTCGTACGCGAGCGCGCCGCCGGTCAGCTCGCGCGCCGCCGCGTCGATCAGCGCGTTCGCCGGGCCGGTGTCGTACGCCACCGGGTCCTCGCCCGCGACCGTCAGGTTCGCGATGCCGCCGAGGTTGAGGGCGACCGGGACGCCGGGCAGGCCGCGCAGCCAGAGCACGTCGAACAGGGCGACCAGCGGCGCGCCCTGGCCTCCGGCGGCGACGTCGCGCGGCCGGAAGTCCGAGACGACCGTGCGGCCGGTGGCCTCGGCGATCCATGCGGGCTGCCCGAGCTGGAGCGTGCCGTGCACCCGGCCGTCGGCCACCCAGTGGTAGACGGTCTGCCCGTGCGACGCGACCGCGTCCGCCCGGCCCCCGCACAGCTCCCGGTCGGCCCGCGCGGCCAGCGCGCCGAACGCCTGCCCGATCCGCGTGTCGAGCACGCACACCTCGCGCAGGTCCGTCGCCGCCGGCGGCAGCGCGGCCGCGAGCGCGTCCCGCAGTTCCGGCGCGTACTCCTCGCTGACCATCCCCAGCGGCCGCACCCGCAGCTCCCCGCCGACGAGGTCGATCTCGGCGGCCGCCGCGTCGACGGCGTCGTACGACGTCCCCGACATCATCCCGATCACGCGCAGTCCCGGCATCGCGTCCCTCCCGTTGCGTCGGTCCCGGTGATCGTATGCGCCGTGCGCAAACCGCTTGTCGGCGGTGCGGGGCGATGATGGGGTGCGGTCATGGACCACGACGAGGTACTCGCGCTCTTCGACCGGCGGATGCGGCGGGAGGCCGTCCCGGACGGGCCGGACACGCGGGTCGAACGGGTCGGCGGCGTCGTCCGTTCGGTCGGACCCGCGCACGCGTGGAACGGGGTCCTGTGGTCGGACCTCACCCCGGCGACCGCCGACGGGGCCGTCGCCGAGCAGGCCGCCTTCTACGCCGGCCGCGGGCTGACGTGCGAGTGGAAGCTGTACTCGCACGACCGGCCCGACGACCTCGGCCGGCGGCTCGCCGCGGCCGGGTTCGAGGCCGAGCCCGCCGAGTCGCTCATGGTCGCCGACCTCGCCACGCTGCCCACCGACGCCGAGCCGCCCGCCGGCGTCCACCTGCGGACGGTCGCCGCACCGGCCGACGTGGCGCTGGTCGCCGAGGTCCACGAGCAGGCCTTCGGCACCGACAGCCCGTGGCTGACCGCGCTGCTCCTGGAGCAGTTGGAGCGGGGCGCGACCGATACCGCCGCGGTGCTCGCGATGGCGGGGGAGCGGCCCGTCAGCGCCGCACGGCTGGAGATGCCGGCGGGCGCGCCGTTCGCGAGCCTGTGGAGCGGGGGGACGGTGGGGGAGTGGCGCGGGCGGGGCATCTACCGCTCGCTCGTCGCCCATCGCGCGCGGATCGCTCGGGAGCGGGGCTATGCGTACCTCCAGGTCGACGCGACCGAAGCCAGCCGCCCGATCCTGGAGCGCCTCGGCTTCGCACGGCTGGCGACGACGACGCCGTACGTGAAGGCCGCCCGCTAGGAGGGGCTCGGGGCCGGCGCGCTGTCGGGGGCCGGGGCGAGGCCGTCCTCGACGAGGCCCTTGAGGACCGCCGCGCCCAGGGTCTGGACGGCGGACAGGGGGCGGACCATGACGGTGAACTCCTTGATCCGGCCGTCGGGGGCGAACTGCAGGAGGTCGATGCCGTGGATGTCCCTGCCGTCGATCGTGGCGCGGAAGGGGAGGACGGCGGAGTCGGCGGGCTCGCCGGCGGCGGTCTCCACGGTGCCGTCGAGCGCGCCGACGTAGCGGAGGTCCTCGAAGGTGCGCAGCAGGACGCCGAACAGGCCGAGGACCGCGGGGCGGCCGGTGAAGGGGACGAACTTGACGGGGCTGTGGAGGACGATGTCCTCGGTGAACAGCTCCTCGAGCGCGGCGAGGTCGTGCTGCGCGACGGCGGTGCGGAAGGCGTCGGTGGGCGTCACGGTGGCTCCTGATCGGCGTCGGTAGTCATCGATGTGACTAGTCATGTCGATGAGTATCATGGCGGCAGCCCCGGGAACAGCCCCAGGGACTCCCGACAGGAGGAACGCCCATGGCGTTGCGCCACGCGGTGCTCGCCGCGCTGCTCGACGAGGAGCTGAGCGGTTACCAGCTGACGAAGGCGTTCGACATCGGCGTCGCCAACTTCTGGCACGCGCTGCCGCAGCAGCTGTACGCGGAGCTGAGCAGGCTGGAGGGGGCGGGGCTGGTCACCGGGCGCGAGGTGGTGCAGGAGAGCCGGCCCAACAAGCGGCTCTTCCGGGTCACGGACGCGGGGCGGGCCGAGCTGGAGCGGTTCGCGGCGGCCGCGGTGAAGCCGTCGTCCATCCGGGACGACCTGCTGGTCAAGGTGCAGTCCGCGGACCGGATCGGGGCGGAGGAGGTCGTCGCACAGCTCGCCGAGCGGGCGGAGTTCGCCTCCGCGCGGATCGCGCTGTTCAGCGCGCTGCTGGCGAAGATGCGCGGCTCCCTGACCGAGGAGGAGTTCCTGCGCGACGGGGATCGCATCGGGCCGTACCTCACCTGCCTGCGGGGCCTGGCCTTCGAGCAGGGCAACCTCGACTGGTGCGAGCATTCCGCGCAGGTCCTGCGCAACCGCCTGGCGGCGAGCCCCGCCGGCCCTGACGGCGGCTGACCCGTCGACCGCGGCTGCGCCGCGAAGCGCCCCGGTGGGGCGGGGGGCGATGTCGCCGCCGAGCGGCACGAGACGGCACGCGAGCCGCACGCACTCACCCAAGCCGGCGAACGCAATCGGCCCGGCCGGCGTTCGAGGCCTCCGGGCGGAGCCCGGTATCCGCGGCGGAGCCGCGAACATCCCGTCGCTGCCGCCCAAGGCTTACGCTCCACCGGTGAGCAGAGCCGCCCGCCGGGCCCGTCGTCAGCCGCCGCCCGCGCCCCTCCCGCAGCGGGGCGGGATCGATCCCGTGCGGGTGCGGCTGCCGCAGGGGGAGGAGTGGGCGACCGTGCGCGACTACCTCGTGGCCCGGTACGGGCGCGCGATCGGGTCCACGCGGGTGGACGCCATGCTGCGGGAGGGACGGTTCCACGGCCTCGGCGGCCCCGTCGGCCCGGACGCCGCGTACGAGCCGGGCGCGTACGTGTGGTTCCACCGGGACCTCCCCCCGGAGCGCCCCGTACCGTTCGCGGTGGAGGTCGTGCACCGGGACGAGACGATCGTCGTGGTCGACAAACCGCACTTCCTCGCCACCACCCCGCGCGGAAGCCACGTCACGGAGACCGCGCTGGCGCGACTCCGCAGGGACCTGGACCTGCCGGAGCTCACCCCCGCCCACCGCCTCGACCGGCTCACCGCCGGCCTGCTCCTCCTCGTGGTGCGCCCCGAGGACCGCGGCGCGTACCAGGCGCTGTTCCGCGACCGCCGCGTGCGCAAGGAGTACGAGGCGGTCGCCCCGTACGACCCCGCCCTGGAGCTGCCCCGGACGATCCGCAGCCGGATCGTGAAGGAGCGCGGCGTGCTCGCCGCCCGCGAGGTGCCGGGCGAGCCCAACGCGGAGACCCGCGTGGAGCTGCTCGACCACCACGGCGGCCTGGGCCGCTACCGGCTGCTCCCCGCCACCGGCCAGACCCACCAGCTCCGGGTGCACATGAACGCCCTCGGTCTGCCCCTCCTGCACGACCCCCTCTACCCCGTGGTCGACCCCGACCGCAGTGACCCGGAGCGCGAGGACTTCACCCGCCCCCTCCAACTCCTCGCCCGCTCGCTCGACTTCACCGACCCCCGCTCCGGCCGCCCGCACCGCTTCCGCAGCGGCCGTTCTCTCGGCGCGTGGCTCAGGCCGCGGCCTCCGCACTCGTGATCACCGCGAAGAACGCGCCCTGCGGGTCGGTCAGCATCGCCATCCGCCCGACCCCCGGCATGTCCACCGGCCCCATGAGGACCGCGGCCCCGCGCCGGGTCGCCTCGGCGACCGTGGCGTCGGCGTCCGGGGTCTCGAAGTAGGGCTGCCAGTAGCCCGTGCCGTCGGGCAGCATGTCCGGGCCGAGCTGCATCAGGCCGGCGTGGGCGCGCTCGGAGCCACCGCCGGTGGGGGAGGCGACGGTGTAGGTGTCGGACACCGCGCCGGGCGGGAGCGGCATGTCCTCGTACTCCCAGCCGAGGACTCCGGCGTAGAACGCCTTGGAGCGGGCGGCGTCCGGCGTGAAGGACTCCGTCCAGCAGAGGGTCCACGGGTCGGTGACCGCGTCGAGTCCCTTGTTGCCGCCCGGCTGCCACACCGCGAACTCCGCCCCGGTCGGGTCGGTGAAGTGGGCCATCCGGCCCTGGTCGAAGATGTCCATCGGTGCGGCGCGGACCGTCCCGCCCGCCTCCTCGACGCTCTTGGCGGTGGCGTCGGCGTCCGCGGTCTGGAAGTACACCGTCCAGGCGGGCTTCGCGCCCTCCCCCTGGTGCGGGCCGACCGCCGCGACCGTCCTCCCGTCCCGGACGAACATCCCGTACCCGCCGGCCTCCGGGCCCGCCGAGGCGAACTCCCAGCCGAAGAGAGCGCCGTAGAACTCCACGGAGGCCGGCACGTCGCCGGACCCGAGATCGACCCAGTTGGGCGCGCCGGAAACGTAGTCGGTGGTGAGCATGACGGTCCTCCTCACTCGCGGCCCGGCGCCTCGGTCAGATGCCGGATGTGACCTGGAACACAGCATCGCAGCCCCCACTGACAATCGCCGCCCGGCCACCGCTCACCCGTCGGCAGGCCCCTTCTGAACTGCGGCGATGTCCCGTACCCGACCCCGCACCCCGTACCAGCCGGCGACCAGTGCGGCCCCGATCGGGAGGATCAGCAGCACGGTCCAGCGGTTGATCCGGTCGCCGCCGAACGCCATCAGGCCGAGCACGGAGAGCAGGAACGCGACGGTGACCACGTTCAGGTACGGGGCCGCCCAGAGCCGGAACGCGGGGCGCTCGCGGCCCAGGGACCGGCACCGCCGGACGAACACCAGATGGCAGACCATGATCAGCGACCAGGTGCTGATGATCCCCAGGGAGGCGACGTTCACGACGATGCTGAAGGCCGCGTCCGGCAGCCACGCGTTCAGCGCCACGCCGAACAGCGCGACCCCCGAGGTCAGGAAGATGCCGCCGTAGGGGACGTGCGTGCGGCTCATCCGCGCGGTGAAGCGCGGGGCCGAGCCGGCCATGGACATCGAGCGCAGGATCCGGCCCGTCGTGTAGAGGCCCGAGTTGAGGCTCGACAGGGCCGCGGTGAGCACCACCAGGTTCATGATCCCGTCGGCCGCGGGGATGCCGATCGCGGACATCGCCGTCACGAACGGGCTCTCGTCGGCGGAGTACGCGTCCCACGGCAGCAGCAGCGCCAGCATGAGCACCGACCCGACGTAGAACACGCCGATCCGCCACATGATCGAGTTGACCGCCCGGGGCACGACCTTCGCCGGTTCGGCGGTCTCCCCGGCGGTCACGCCCACCATCTCGACCGCCGAGTAGGCGAAGATCACCCCTTGGACGACGAGGACCACCGGCAGCAGCCCCACCGGGAAGAAGCCGCCGTTGTCGGTGATCATGTGCAGTCCCGGCACCTCGTCGCCCACCGGCGTCCGGGTCACGAGCAGCGCGATCCCGATGCCCATGAAGCCCACGAGCGCGGCGACCTTGATCACCGCGAACCAGAACTCCATCTCGCCGAAGAGCCGCACCGACACGAGGTTCACCACGAGGACCACCGCCAGCGCCACCGCGGCGAGCACCCACTGCGGGACCGGGGTGAACACCGACCAGAAGTGGGCGTAGAGCGCTACCGCGGTGATGTCGGCCATTCCGCCGGTCGCCCAGGTCAGGAAGTACATCCAGCCGGCCACGTAGGCGCCCTTCTCGCCGAGCAGCTCCCGGGAGTAGGAGACGAAGGAGCCGGACGAGGGGCGGTAGACGACCAGCTCACCGAGTGCGCGGACGACGAAGAAGGCGAAGACCCCGCAGACCAGGTAGGCGAGCGCCAGCGCCGGGCCTGCCTTCGCGAGGTTGCCGCCCGCGCCGAGGAAGAGGCCGGTGCCGATCGCCCCGCCGATCGCGATCATGCTGATGTGGCGGGGCTTGAGCGTCTTGCTGTACCCGGCGTCGCCGGGATCGACCGGCGGGGCGGGTGCGGCCTGCCCGCCGGCGGGGACGTGCTCGCTCACCGGCCGCCGCCCAGGACCTCGGCCAGGTCGAACGAGACGGGCTCGGCCAGCTGGTCGTACGTGCAGCTCGACGGTTCCCGGTCGTCGCGCCACCGCTTGAACTGGGTGGTGTGGCGGAAGCGGGTGCCCTCCATGTGGTCGTAGCCGACCTCGCACACCAGCTCGGGGCGGAGCGCGACCCAAGAGGCGTCCTTCTTGGCGTTCCAGCGGTTGACGGAGCCGGGCAGCCGGTTGGCCTCGTGGGCCGCCTCGTTCGCCCAGTCCGCCCACGGGTGGCCGGAGGGGTCGTCCATCCGCAGCGGCTCCAGGGCCTCGACCAGCTCCGCGCGGTGCTTGGCGGAGAACGCCGAGCTGACGCCGACGTGCTGGAGCACGCCCTTGGCGTCGTACAGCCCGAGCAGCAGCGAGCCGAGTACCGGCGCGTTCTTCGCCAGCCGGTAGCCGGCGACCACGACGTCCGCGGTCCGGGCGTGCTTGATCTTGAACATGGCCCGCTGGTCGGGGCGGTAGCCGCCGTCCAGCGGCTTGGCGACGACGCCGTCGAGGCCGGCGCCCTCGAACTGCTCGAACCAGCGCTCGGCGAGTTCGCGGTCGGTGGTGGCGGGCGCGAGGTGGAGCGGCGCGGGGGCGCCTCCGACCGCGCGCTCCAGGGCCGCGCGGCGCTCGGCCTGCGGGGTGCCGAGCAGGGAGTCGTCGCCGAGCGCGAGGAGGTCGAAGGCGATGAACGAGGCCGGCATCTGCTCGGCGAGGAGCCGGACGCGGGAGTCGGCCGGGTGGATCCGCTCGGTCAGTGCCTCGAAGTCCAGCCGGCCGTCCCGCGCGATGACGATCTCCCCGTCGACGACGCAGCGCGGCGGCAGCAGCTCCGCCAGAGCGGCGACCAGTTCGGGGAAGTACCGGTTGAGCGGCTTCGCGCTCCGGCTCCCGATCTCCAGCTCGTCCCCGTCCCGGAAGACGAGCGCACGGAACCCGTCCCACTTCGCCTCGTACTGCATCCCGGGCGGGATCTTCGCCACCGCCTTGGCGAGCATCGGCTTCAACGGCGGCATCACAGGCAGGTCCATCCCCCGATTCTGGTGGCGAGATGCCGGGAAACGACCGATATGCGTACCGTGTCGACATGGGTGTGCAGAGCGACGGTCCGAAGGACGGCAGCGGTGCGGGTGCGGACGGCGGCCGTGACGCCGGGGGTGGCGGGCGGTCCGACCGCGGCCGGCGCGCCACCGCCGGGGGCGGTGCCGAGGCGGGCGCCGGCCGCGGCGCAGGAGCCGGCGACGCGGGCGGGGACGCGAGCCGTGCGGCCGCGTCCACCGGCCCGGTCCGCCGCAAGGCCGCCACGCCTGCCGAGGCCGGCGCGGCCGGTAAGGCGCGCGGCGGCCACGGAAGCCCGGTCCAGATCGACGCCGGGGGCCGGTCCGTGCGCCTCTCCAGTCCCGAGAAGGTGTGCTTTCCCGACCGGGGGTACACCAAGGCCGACGTCGCGCGGTACTTCCTCGCCGTCGGCGACGGGATCCTGCGCGCCCTCCGCGACCGGCCCACCACGCTGGAGCGCTACCCGGACGGGGTCGCCGGCGGCTCCTTCTACCAGAAGCACGCGCCCAAGAACCTGCCCGACTGGATCCCGACCGCCGAGATCACGTTCCCCAGCGGGCGCAGGACGCGGGAGATCGCCCCGGCCGAGATCGCCGCGGTGATCTGGGCCGCGCAGTTCAACACCCTGACCTTCCATCCCTGGCCGGTCCGCGGGGACCGCCCCGACCACCCCGACCAGCTCCGCATCGACCTCGACCCGCAGCCCGGCACGTCGTACCCCGACGCCGTCCGCGCGGCGCACGAACTGCGCTCCGTCCTGGACGGGTTCGGCGGTCTGCGGGGCTGGCCCAAGACCTCCGGCGGCCGGGGGTTGCACGTCTTCGTGCCTCTGGAACCGCGCTGGACGTTCACCGAGGTGCGCCGCGCCGCCATCGCCTGCGGCAGGGAGCTGGCGCGGCGGATGCCGGACGGGGTGACCACCGCGTGGTGGAAGGAGGAGCGCGGCGAGCGCATCTTCGTCGACTACAACCAGACCGCCCGCGACCGCACCATCGCCTCCGCCTACTCCGTCCGAGCCCACCCCGACGCCCGGGTCTCCGCGCCCCTGCGCTGGGACGAGCTGGACGACGCCCGCCCGGCGGACTTCGACCTCGGCTCCATGCCCGCCCGCTTCGCCGAACTCGGCGACGTGCACGCCGACATGGACGACCACGCCTATTCCCTCGACGCCCTCCTGGAACAGGCCGACCGCGACGAGCGCGACCACGGCCTCGGCGACCTGCCGTACCCGCCGGAGTACCCGAAGATGCCGGGCGAGCCGAAGCGCGTCCAGCCGAGCCGGGCGCGGCACGACACGTAGCCCGCGGCACGCGGAAGGCCGCCACCGGTACGCCCGGCAGCGGCCTCCGTCACGAGCTCACAAAACAACGAGCTCACGAACCCACGAGCTCACGAACCCACGGACGTGCGGTCAGAGCTCCTGCACCCGGATGTCCCGGTACGAGATCACGTCCGTCGTCCCGTGCACCTGCAGCCCGATGTACCCGGACGCGAACCGCCGTCCGTCGGTCCCCGGGTCGTCACCGCGCGGCGGGCTGAACGCCTGGCCGCCGGTGTTCTCGAACTCGTTGATCAGCACCCCGTTCCGGTAGACCGAGTAGTGCTGGTCGACGACCCGGATCTCGTAGTCGTTCCAGGTCCCCTTCGGCGTCACCCGCGCGCCGGCCAGGCCGACCCGGTCGAAGCCGTAGAGGGAGCCGGTCTTGTACATGTCGCCGTCGGGCCGGTCCAGGACCTGGACCTCGTGGCCGTACTTGATGGCGACCCACTCCGGGCGCGACTCCTCCGGGTGGTCGTGGACCTGCGGGAAGCGGACGAAGACCCCGCCGTTGGCGTTGCCGTTGCCCGGTGCGTCGTCCCGCCACTGGAGCTTCAGCGAGAAGTCGCCGAACCTGCGCTGCGGGAACCACAGCATGCCCATGCCCGGAACGGTCGTGCTGCTGGTGATCGAGCCGTCCGCGTTGAGCCCGAACTGCCCGCCGCCGACGTGCTGCCACTTGGCGAACGACGAGGCGGTGCCGTCGAAGATCGGCGTGTAGCCCTCGGTCTGGCCCGGCTTGCCGATGCCGGACCTCTTGGCCGCCGCGTAGACCTTCCTGTGCTCGCGGGCGTCGATCACCCCGTCGGTGAGCAGGCCGTCGAGCACCTTGTCGACGTGCTTGAGGAACAGTGCGTGCGACGACCAGGACTTCTCGTCCTCGATCAGCTCGCCGATCGTGCACCGGCTGCGGGTCATCCGGTTCGGCACCCCGCTGTCGACCGTCCCGACGATGACGGTGAGCCGCTCGTCGTGCTCGGGGCAGGACGGGGCGGGCACCCCGCCGCCCTCCGCGACGGTGAACGCCGTGGTCTTCGCCGCGGCCGTGTTGCCGGCCTTGTCGGTCGCCCGGTAGGCCACCGTGTGCCGGCCGACCCGGTCCACGAGCACCGGGACGGTGTAGGCGAGGTACGGACCGCCGTCGAGCGAGTACTCGACCTTGTCCACCCCGGAGTCGGCGTCGGTCGCGGAGACCGTCACCTTGGCGCTGGTGACGTACGCCCCGTCGGAGTTCTTCGTCCCCTCGACCTTCACCGACGTCGTCGGCGGCGTCCTGTCGACGACCGGCGGGGCGACGACGGTGAACGTCACGGACTTCTCCGCGGCGGCGTTCCCGGCCTTGTCGGTGGCGCGGTAGCGGACGGTCTTCTCGCCCACCTCGTGCACCATGACCGGGCCGGTGTACGCCGTCCACGCGCCGTCCGCGCCGAGCGCGTACTCGATGGTGTTGACGCCCGAGCCGGCGTCCGACGCGGTGACCGTGACCGTCGCCATGTCGATGTAGCGGCCCTCGGCGTCCTTCTCGCCGGTGACGGTCGCCGAGGTCTCCGGCGCCGTGGTGTCGTCCGTCGGCGGGGCGACCACCGCGAAGTCGACGGACTTCTCCGCCGCGGTGTTGCCGGCCTTGTCGGTGGCCCGGTAGCGGACCGTGTGGGTGCCGACCTCGTCGATCACGACCGGGTTGGTGTACGGCTGCCAGGCGCCGTCCGCGCCCACCGCGAACTCGGTCCGCTCGACACCGGAGCCCGCGTCCGTGGCGGTGACGGAGACCGTCGCCTGGCCCACGTAGGCCCCGTCGGCGTTCTTCGTGCCGTCGACCTTCGCGGAGGTCTCCGGGGCGGTGGTGTCCTCGCCGGAGCCCTCGGTGACGACCAAAATGCCCTGCATCGAACCGTGGCCGGGGATCGTGCACTTGAACAGGTAGCGGCCCGGGGTGAGGGTCACCTCGGCGGTGTGCCTGCCGCCGTTGGCGTCCGAGGGGTTGGCGAGGATGTTGAGCGGGACGTCGTTGTTGTACTCCGGGTCCGACACGTCGAAGGTGAGCGTGTGCGGCATGCCGGTGGTGTTGCCGGTGGCGGCGCTGTTCTCGAAGACGATCGTCGTGGGTCCGGCGACCGCCGTGGTGGGCTGGGAGACGTACTTGTCGATGCCGTCGCCGGCCGTCCAGGTCAGCGTCTGCGCGGCCGCCTTCGGCTCGGGGCCTGCGGCCGGTCCGGAGGCCTCGCGGCCCCACGCGGCCGAGGTCAGGCCGAGCACCATCAGGAGGGCCGCGAGCAGCGCCGTCCCGATCCGTGCCGGCCGCGGGTTGCTCGCTCTCAACTCACCGTCTCCTTCCGGGCGACGTCGTCGGCGGCCGGCGTCGCCTGGCCGCCCTTGTAGGTCACGCGCCACAGCGCCGACTTGGCGTCCGAGGTGAAGAACCCGCGGCCGTAGTCGAGGACGTAGAGCGCGCCGTCGGGGCCGAACTTCCAGTCCATCAGGTTGCGGATGCCGTCGTTGCCGACGGGGATGATCTTCTTGAGGTTCTCGGCGTGCACCGGGAGCCCGCCCTTGCCGACCGTCTTCGGGTCGGTGAGCACCGCGTGCCGCGGCTGGTCCTGGTCGTAGAAGTCGCCGACGAACCACTTGCCGTCCCAGTACGACGGCCACTTGACCGTGGACGCGCTCGACTCGTCATAGCGGTAGACCGGGCCGTTCATCGTGGCCTGGCCGCCGCCCTTGAGCCACGACAGGAGGTACGTGCTCTCCTCCTGCTTGTAGCTGGGCACGCCGTTCGCGTCGCGCGGGAAGTCCGGCGCGCCGCCCTGCGGCGAGTACCAGATGGTGTTGCCCGTCACCGGCGGCAGGTTGACCAGGCCGTCGTTGTTGGGCGACTCGTTCTTCGGCGCATTGCAGTCGTACCAGCCGAGCGGCTTGCTCGGGTCGGGCAGGTTGCGGTCCCGGTAGGGCTGCTTGTTGCCCATGCAGTACGGCCAGCCGTGGTTGCCCGCCTCGGTGATCGCGGCGAAGGTGTCGTACTTCGCCGGGCCCCAGGTGGTCGACGGGGCGCCGGCGTCGGGGCCGACCCAGCCGGCGTACAGCGTGTCCGTCTTGAGGTCGACGTCGATCCGGGCCGGGTTGCGGACGCCCATCACGTAGATCTCGCCGCGGGTCTTGCCGCCGCCCTCGGCCGTCTCCTCGCCGGTGAAGAGGTTGCCCTCCGGCAGGGTGTAGGTGCCGTCCTGCTCCGGGTGGATACGGAGGATCTTGCCGTTGAGGTTGTTGGTGTTGCCCGCCGTGCGGCGGGCGTCGGCGAAGGACACGCCCTTGTAGTTGGGCTCCGGGTTGTTGCCGGAGTAACCGCTGCTGAACTGGGAGGAGTTGTTGTCCCCGGTCGCGATGTAGAGGTTGTCCTTGGAGTCCCAGGCCATCCCACCGCCCGCGTGGCAGCAACTGTGGATCTGCACCGGCCACTTGAGGAGGACCTTCTCGCTGGAGAGGTCCAGCTTGTTCGTGGTCCGGTTCAACGTGAAGCGGGAGACGTACCGTTCGGCCATCCGCTTGTCCCGGTCGATCCTCGAGTGCGGGGTGTAGTGCAGGTACACCCACCCGTTGTCCTCGAATCGGGGGTCGAGCTCGATGCCGAGCAACCCCTCCTCGTTCTTGACCAGTTCGTCGCCGCCGCCCTTGTTGCCGAAGACGGTGAGCGAGCCGGCCAGGGTGACCTGGTCCGTCTTCGGGTCCCAGATGTGGACCTCGCCCTGGCCCTTGCCGATCTCCGGGTTGCTCCAGTCGGTGACCACGGGCTTGGAGGAGTCGGCGCCGCCGCGGCCGATGTAGAACACCCGGCCGTCCTTCGCGGTGACCAGGCCGTGCGGTTCGCCGATCTGGTCGTTCTGTCCGGGCTGGTTTGGCTTGGTCAGCCGGGTGGCGGTGTAGTTGGCGTTGATCGCGGCCTGGCAGTCGGCGCGGACCAGGCGGGTGGTCCAGTTGAGCGCGCCGCGCAGGTGGGCGCGGAAGTCGGTCTCCTGGTAGCTGTCGGCCGTCCCGCCCATCGCGGTGTAGAAGGACCGGCCGCCGTCGTAGTCGCGGCACCAGGAGACGGGGTGGTCGGCGCCGTTGGCGCCCGCGCCCGGGGTGTAGGAGTTCTCCCGCACCCGCGCCACGGTGTGCACGGTGCCGGAGGGGTTCGTCGCCCAGTTGAGCCACTTGTCCGGCCGCTTCCACTCCAGCGGCAGGCTCTTGGTGGCCGGATGCTGACGGTCGCCTACCTCGACGACCGCGCGCTGCACGGCCGTCGGGTTGCTCTTCGCCGGGCGGGCCCCGATCAGGCCGCCGAACCAGTCGGAGTACGGCTCGGTGCGGGCGGCGTCGTGCAGGCCGAGGAACCCGCCGCCCGCCTCGATGTACGTCTCCAGGCCGGCCTCCTGGTCGGCGTTCAGCACGTCGCCGCCGCCGGTCAGGAAGACCACGGCGTTGAACCTGCCGAGCCTCGCCCGGGTGAAGACCGAGGCGTCGTCGGTCGCCTCGATGGTGAAGCGGGTCGCGGCGGGTCCGGTGCGGCCGATCGTCTCGATGGCCTCGATCCCGGCGTCGACGACCGGTGACTCCTCGGTCGCCGAGCCGTGGAAGACGAGCACCCGTACGTTGTCTCCGCCCGGCGGCGAAGGGACGGACAACGTTGTCCGCGGATCCGGAGCCGGTTTCGCGGTGGCGGGGGAGACCCCGCCGAGCAGTCCCGCGGTGACGGCCCCGGCCACCAGGCCGGTGGTCCAGACGCGTCGGCTCCGCCGTCGTCTGTGGCTCAAAACCCCTGATTCCGTGTGTTGTTGATGCGGCTCTCGTCGCATGCGTTCACCCACCCCTCATCGGTCGCGGCTACAGCGCGGACGAAGCTAGACCTCTTTCGACGCAAGGCCAAGACCTATGACCGGAATCTCTCGAACTTTGTCCTGAGTGTGGATAAACCAGCGGGACGCGGCTACGGTGTGCCCGGTCCCAGGGGGCACTGCGGCCCCGTCAATGACGCCCGGAACGTGGGGAGTTCGAGATGGACAGACGGAGTTTCAACCGACGGGTGTTCGCGGGCGGCGCGGTCGCGGCGGGCCTGACATCGTTGTCCGTCGCGGGCTCGGCCAACTCCGCGCCGACGGTCGAGAACCCGCCCCGGACCGCGCCGGCCGGCGGCCAGGTCCGCAACCTCAAGCTCTACGCCGAGAAGCTCCCGAACGGGCAGCTCGGGTACGGGCTGGAGAAGGGCAAGGCGACGATCCCCGGCCCGCTGATCGAGCTCAACGAGGGCGACACCCTCCACGTCGAGATGGAGAACCTCACCGACGTCGACGCGAGCCTCCACGTCCACGGCGTCGACTACGAGATCAGCTCCGACGGCACCCGGCTCAGCAGGAGCCACGTCCCGCCCGGCGAGACCCGCACCTACACCTGGCGCACCCACGCCCCCGGCCGCCGCAAGGACGGCACCTGGCGGGCCGGCAGCGCGGGCTACTGGCACTACCACGACCACGTCGTCGGCACGGACCACGGCACCGGGGGCATCCGCAAGGGCCTCTACGGGCCGGTGATCGTCCGCCGCAAGGGGGACGTGCTGCCGGACCGGACGTTCACCATCGTCTTCAACGACATGACGATCAACAACCTGCCCGCCGGGCCGGACTTCAGGGCGACGCTCGGCGAACGCGTCGAGTTCGTCTCGATCACGCACGGCGAGTACTACCACACCTTCCACGTCCACGGTCACCGCTGGGCCGACAACCGCACCGGCCTGCTGACCGGCCCCGACGACCCCAGCAGGGTCGTCGACAACCTCATCGTCGGCCCCGCGGACTCCTTCGGCTTCCAGGTGATCGCCGGCGAGGGCGTCGGCCCCGGGGCGTGGATGTACCACTGCCACGTCCAGAGCCACTCCGACATGGGCATGGCCGGCCTCTTCCTCGTCGCCAAGGCCGACGGCACCATTCCGGGGTACGAACCGCACCACCCGGGCGGGGACGGGGACGGGGGCGGGGGTCACGAGCACTGAGTCGAAGCGGGGTCTGAAAGCGCTCTCACGGCGACGGCGGCGGGGGATATCCTGGGCGTGAACCGCGGGTCGGTCCACGCCGTGCCCGCCCCGCACGCCGCCGCCGAGGAGTAGTCCGTTGAGCCAGCCGCATGTCGCCGGCCTGTCCCCGCGTCCCACGCTCGAGGCCGTCGCCGAGCGGGCCGGGGTGTCGCGGGCGACCGTGTCGCGGGTGGTGAACGGGATGCCGGGGGTGCGGCCGGGGCTGGTGGACCGGGTGCGGCAGGCGGTGGAGGAGCTGCGGTACGTGCCCAACCAGGCCGCGCGCAGCCTCGTCACCCGCCGGCACGACGCGGTCGCTGTCGTCATCGCCGAGCCGGAGACCCGGGTCTTCGCCGACCCGTTCTTCGCCCAGCAGCTCCGCGGCATCAGCAAGGAACTCACCGCCCACGACTCGCAGTTGGTGCTGCTCCTGGTCGAGGGCCCGAACGACTTCGCCCGCGTCGGCCGCTACCTCGGCGGCGGCCACGTCGACGGCGCGCTCGTCTTCTCCGTGCACATCGACGACCCGATGCCCGTCATCATCGACCGCAGCGGTCTGCCCACCGTCTACGGTGGCCGCCCGGTCAAGAGCACCGACACCGCCGTCCCCTTCGTCGACTGCGACAACCGGGGCGGCGCCCGCGAGGCCGTGCGGCACCTCGTCTCCCTGGGCCGGCGGCGGATCGCGCACATCACCGGACCGCTCGACCAGACCTCCGCCGTCGACCGGCTCGACGGCTACCGGGACGTCCTGCCCGACGCCGACCCCCAGCTCCTGGCCACCGGCGACTTCACCCCGGCCGGCGGCGAGCGCGCCATGTGCGAACTCCTGGACCGCGCACCGGACCTCGACGCCGTCTTCGTCGCCTCCGACCTCACCGCCTCCGGCGCCCTGCGGGCCCTGAAGGCGTACGGGCGCCGGGTGCCGGAGGACGTGGCCGTCGTCGGGTTCGACGACATCACCACCATCGCCGAGCACACCGAGCCGCCGCTCACCACCGTCCGCCAGGACATCGAGGAGATGGGCCGCGAGATGGTCCGCCTCCTCATGCGCGGCCTCGACCGCCCCGACGGCGACGGCGCCCCGGTCACCCCGCCGCCCCCCGTCATCATGCCCACCGGCCTGATCCGGCGCGCCTCCGCCTGACGAGGGCCGCGGAAGGGCTCCACCCGCCGCCCCGGGAGGCGGTTGCGGTGTCCTTCTCGGAGGCGACGGCGGACGCCGAGAGGAGCGTCGCCGCGCTCAGCCCGCCCCACAGCGCGCCCGGACCGTGCGAGGCGAGCGCGGCGATCACGGCCGGCGAGACGGGCGCGACGCCTCGGCCCCGCTGGAGACGATGACGCTCCGCCTCGACGCGCTCGCCCACCCCGTCCGGCTGCGGCTCCTGCGCATCCTGGCCCGCGGCCCGCACAGCACCGGGGAGCTCGCCCACGCCTGGGAGCTCTCCTCCCCCGAGGTCTCCCGCCACCTCGCCGTCCTGCGCCGCGCGGGGCTGCTCACCGCGCAGCGCCACGGGCGGTACGTGCGCTACGTCCTCGACCCGTCCGTCCTCACCGGGTTGGGCGACGACCTGCTGGCGGCCGTCCTGCGCTGAGCCGGGCCCGCGCCGCCCGCGACCGCCGGGCAGAACCGCCGGTAACGGTTGGGCGTGCGCCGTCCTTCCCACAGGGATGCGGCGCGGCCATGCTGGGCAGTCGGGACCCGAAGGCGGTCGATCCGGAACTGGGGGCGGCGAGTTGAGCACGAAGGCGCGCGCGTACGACTACATCATCGTCGGAGCGGGCTCGGCGGGCTGTGTGCTCGCCGCCCGGCTCTCGGAGGACCCGCGGGTGCGCGTCGCGCTCGTCGAGTCCGGCGGACGGGACCGGCGCAGCGAGGTCAGGATTCCCGCCGCCTTCACCGCGCTGTTCAAGACGCCGTACGACTGGGACCTGCGGACGGCCAAGCAGGAGGCGCTCGGCGGCCGCGAACTGTACTGGCCGCGCGGCCACGTCCTCGGCGGCTCGTCCTCGCTCAACGCCATGATGTGGATTCCCGGCCACCGCGCCGACTACGACGCCTGGGGCGAGCTGGCCGGCGAGGAGTGGGCGTACGACGCCTTCGTCCGCTACGTCCGCCGGGCCGAGCGCTGGGCCGGCGCCGGCGACCCCGCCCGGACGACCGCCTACGGCACCGACGGGCCGCTGCACATCGCGCCGCTGCGCGACCCGCACCCGGCCACGGCCGCCTTCCTGGAGGCGTGCCGGGGCGCCGGCCTGCCCGAACTCCCCGAGCTGAGCGGCCCCGACCACAGCGGCTGCGCCCCCACCCCCGTCAACCAGCGCCGCGGCCGCCGCTGGAGCGCCGCCGACGGCTACCTGCGCCCCGCCCTCAAGCGCCCCAACCTGCACGTGTACACCGACACCCGGGTCAGCCGACTGCACTTCGACGACACCGGCACCCGCGTCAACGGCATCGTCGCCGAGCGCCCGGGCGCGAACACCCTGCTCGCCCGCCGCGAGGTCGTCCTCAGCGCGGGCGCGGTCGGCTCCCCGCACCTGCTGCTGCGGTCCGGCATCGGGGACCCCGACGCCCTGCGGGCCGCCGGGGTGCGCATCCGGGTCGCCTCGCCCGAGGTCGGCCGCCACCTCCAGGACCACCTGGCGACCGCGATCACCCTGCGCACCACCGAGCCGATCTCGCTCACCGGCGCGAAGACCCTGCCGAACCTCCTGCGGTACCTCCTCGCCGGCCGCGGGCCGCTCACCTCGAACATCGCCGAGGCGATGGCGTTCACCCGCAGCACGCCCGAACTGGCCGCGCCCGACCTGGAGTTGATCTTCGCGCCGGTGCCGTTCGTCGACCACGGCCTCGCGCCGCCCACGGAGCACGGCCTCACCATCGGCGTCGTGCTCCTGCAGCCCGAGTCCGCCGGCACGCTCTCCCTGGGCGCGGACGGGGCCGCCGTCATCGACCCCGGCTACCTCACCTCGGACGGCGACCTGCGGACCCTCGTCGCGGGCGTCCGCCAGGCGGAGGCGCTGTTCGCCGCCCCGCCGCTGGCCCGGCTCACCGCCGACCCGATGGGGGAGTACCCGGGCGTCCTGGACGACGCGGCGCTCGGCGAGCTGATCCGCGCCACCTCGCAGACCCTCTACCACCCCGTCGGCACCTGCCGGATGGGCCTCGACCCGTACTCGGTCACCGACCCCCGCCTGCGGGTGCGGGGCGTGCCGGGCCTGCGGGTCGTGGACGCGTCGGTCATGCCGCGGATCACCCGCGGGCACACGCACGCGCCGACCGTCGCCCTCGCCGAGAAGGCGGCGGAACTGATCCAGGAGGACGCGGCCTGAGCGGCGCCCCCTACGCGAGCAGGCCCGCGCCTCCCGCTTGAGGCACGGACCTGCGGTTCGGGGTTGCCGTCGAGAGCGGCCCGGGTCAGCCCGCGGCGCGCGCCGCGAGCCGCGCCTTGCGGGCGGCGAGCTTCTCGTCGAACTTCGACGCCTCGGAGTCCAGGCCGTTCATGTACAGGCCCAGCTCCTCCTGCGCCTTCAGGCCCTCCGGGCCCAGCCCGTCGATCTCCAGGACCTTCAGGTAGCGCAGCACCGGGGCGAGCACGTCGTCGTGGTGGATGCGCAGGTTGTAGACCTCGCCGATCGCCATCTGCGCCGCGGCCCGCTCGAAGCCGGGCATGCCGTGGCCGGGCATCCGGAAGTCGACGACGACGTCCCGCACGGATTTCATCGTCAGGTCCGGGGCCAGCTCGAACGCGGCCTTCAGGAGGTTGCGGTAGAAGACCATGTGCAGGTTCTCGTCGGTCGCGATGCGGGCGAGCATGCGGTCGCAGACCGGGTCGCCGGAGTGGTGGCCGGTGTTGCGGTGCGAGACGCGGGTGGCCAGCTCCTGGAAGGCGACGTACGCGACCGTGTGGAGCATCGAGTGCCGGTTGTCGGACTCGAAGCCCTCGCTCATGTGCGCCATCCGGAACCGCTCCAGCTTGTCCGGGTCCACCGCGCGCGAGGCGAGGAGGTAGTCGCGCATCACGATGCCGTGGCGGCCCTCCTCGGCCGTCCAGCGGTGCACCCAGGTGCCCCAGGCGCCGTCGCGGCCGAACAGGGCGGCGATCTCGTGGTGGTAGCTGGGCAGGTTGTCCTCGGTGAGGAGGTTCACCACGAGGGCGATCTTCCCGAGGTCGGAGACCTTGGACTGGCCGGGGTCCCACGCCTCGCCGTCCTCGAAGAAGCCGGGGAAGTTCCTGCCGTCGCCCCACGGCACGTACTCGTGCGGCATCCAGTCCTTGGTGACCTTCAGGTGGCGGTTCAGCTCGGTCTCCACCACTTCCTCCAGCGCGTACAGCAGGCGGGCGTCGGTCCATTCGGCCGACGGGCCGGCGAGGCGGGGGGCGGGGATCGTCACAGGAACTCCAGAGGAACGGGGACGGCTCTTACCTACGCTCTCGTAGGTTACGAGACCGTAGGTTAAGCACCGCGTAAGCCTCGGGCCAAGCCCGGGGGCGGGATGTGGCGGTATGGCCGCCCCGGCCTCGGTCGGGGCCGGGCTCCGGTGGCGTGGATGAGATGCATGTCACACCCTGTGCGACCGGGCGTGGCGCGGGGCGACGGCGGCCCGTCCCCGCCCCCCGCCCGTCGCTCACCCCTCCTCGTGGCCGGGCGTCCCGTCCTCCGCGCCCGCCTCGTCCGCCTCCGCGCCCAGCTCCAGCCACCGGGTGATCCCGACCGACTCCAGGAACGGCATGTCGTGGCTGACGACGACCAGCGCGCCCTCGTACGCGTTCAGCGCCGCCGTCAGCTGCCGGACGCTCGCGAGGTCGAGGTTGTTGGTCGGCTCGTCGAGCAGGAGCAGCTGGGGAGCGGGCTCGGCGAGCATCAGCGCGGCCAGCGAGGCGCGGAAGCGCTCGCCGCCGGAGAGGGTCCCCGCGCGCTGGTCGGCGCGCGCCCCCTTGAAGAGGAAGCGCGCCAGCCGGGCTCGGATCGCGTTGTGCGTCGCGCCCGGCGCGAACCGGGCGACGTTCTCCGCGACGCTCAGGTTGTCGTCGAGCACGTCGAGCCGCTGCGGCAGGAAACGCGCCGGGACGTGCACCCGCACCTCGCCGGCCACCGGCTCCAGCTCGCCCGCGATCGTCCGCAGCAGCGTCGTCTTGCCCGAGCCGTTGCGTCCGACCAGCGCGATCCGCTCCGGCCCGCCGACGGTGAGCGTCCCGGGGAGACCGGTCCCGTACACCGTCTCCACCTCGGTGAGGGTGAGCACGTTCCGGCCGTACGGCACGGCCGTCGACGGCAGGTCGATCCGCACCTCCTCCTCCCGGCGCACCGCCTCCTCGGCCTCGCCCAGCCGCTGCCGGGCGTCGTCCAGCCGCCCCTCGTGCAGCTTCCTGCCGCGCGCGGCCGTCTCCTCCGCCTTGCGCCGCATCGCGTCCATCATGACCTTCGGGTGGCTCCCGCTCGCCGCGAGCTGCCGCCCCTTGCGGTCCCGGCGGGCCTGCTTCGTCTGCGCCTCCATCAACTCCCGCTTCTCGCGCCGCACTTCGGACTCCGCCGCGCGCACCGTGCGCTCGGCGGCCTCCTGCGCGGTCGCCAACGCCGCCTCGTACGCGCTGAACCCGCCGCCGTACGTCGTGATCGCGCCGTCGTGCAGGTCGGCGATCTGGTCGACCCGCTCCAGGAGCTCCCGGTCGTGGCTCACCACCACCATCACCCCCTGCCAGCCGTCCACCGCCGCGTACAGCCGGCGCCTGGCGTGCAGGTCCAGGTTGTTCGTCGGCTCGTCGAGCAGCAACACGTCCGGCCTGCGCAGCAGCAGCGCGGCGAACCGCAGCAGCACCGACTCCCCGCCCGAGATCTCCCCGATCGTCCGGTCCAGGCCCACGTGCCCGAGCCCCAGCTCCCCGAGCGTCGCCAGCGCGCGCTCCTCCACGTCCCAGTCGTCCCCGACGACCGCGAAGTTCTCCTCGCTCGCCTCACCCCTCTCGATCGCGTGCAGCGCGGCCCGCCGCTCCGCGACCCCCAGGGCCCGGTCGACCCGCTGCGTCGTCTCCAGCGTGAGGTCCTGCGGCAGGTACCCGACCTCCCCGCTCACCCGGATCCGCCCCGACGCCGGCCTCAGCTCCCCCGCGACCAGCTTCAACAGCGTCGACTTCCCCGACCCGTTGACCCCGATCAGCCCCGTCCTCCCCGGACCGAACCCGACCTGCAACCCCTCGAACACCGGCCTCCCGTCCGGCCAGGCGAACTCCAACGGCGTGCTGCTGACGGACAGCGATGTAGTGGAATGGGTCATGACAGGCCTCCGCGATGGCGTGAGTGATCAACGTGCCGGACAACGCGTACGGAGACACCACGGGGCGACAGCGGAACGACGAGCGCGGGGCGGCTTCAGCCACGAAAAAGGCCCGCGTGTCCGGAGGACGGCGCATATGCCGAGGTCGCACGACACCTCACGCGATCACTGTCGCGTGCAGCGGTGGTGACTCAAGACCTCAGATGCGCAACGTTCCACTCCGATCGACGACGACAGGGCCGAGATCGACGGTACGGGGGGCGGGGCGGGACATGCAAACGCGTTTTCGCGTGGGAGCGCGCGAGCCACGAACTCTCGGGCGCATCCAAGCCACGAACTCTCGGCCGCATCCGAGCTGCGAACTCCCGGGCACGCCCGAGCCGGCAAAAAATTCAGCCCGGCCGGCGTCTGAGGCCGCCGGGCGGAGCCCGGTACGCGCGGCGGAGCGGCGAACTCCCGGGCACGCCCGAGCCGTAAGAAACTCAGCCCGGCCGGCGTCTGAGGCCGCGCGGCCGCAGGCCGTGCACCCGCGGCGGAGCCGCGAATCCCGCTGCCGCCGCCCAAGGCACCCGCCGCGAATCCCTCGTTGCCGCCGCCCAAGGCTACCCGCGGAGGAGCTCCGCCAGCTCGCGGTCGAGCCCCAGGTGAACCGCCTCTTCCCCGACGGGGACGAGCCCGACCGTCAGATCGAGGAACCCCCGCAACTCCGCCGTCCGGACGTGCACCATCGCCGCCCCACCCTCCGCATGGAACTCCAGCACCGTCCGCCCGAACCCGTACGGCCGCACCCGCACGTCCCCCGCCCCGCACCCCTCGCCGGCCAGCCCCTCGTCGAGGAGGTCCCGCGCGAACACCCAGCTCACCGCGTCCCCGTCGAGCGTCGCCGCCGGCGGGAACGTCATCCGCACCGCGAACGGGTCCGTCGCGTCGTACCGCAGGACCACCGGCACGTCCGGCCCCCCGGGATGCGTGGTGATCAGCCGGGCCTGCACGGACTGCTCGATGACGGTGGACAACGCCGGCCTCCTCGGGGCGAGGGCGCGCGGCCGTCCGCCGGCGCGCGTCGCGGGACCGGCGCGGTTCCGGCCCGCACCCGGTCAGACGACGGAGCGCGGGAATCCGTGCCCACCGACGGGGGGTGAGGTGCGTCACACAGGCTCCCGCCTGCGGTTTCGTATCGCCGGAGCGCCTACGCTCTCCGCCGTGACCGTCACCGTTCCCGAAGACTGGCCCGCCGACGAGCGGGAGGCCCGGGCGGTGCAGGACGCGCTGCGGGAGCGGGTCGTGCTCGACAACAGCGGGCCCGCGGTGGGGGTCGGGCACGTCACGGGCGTCGACGTCGCCTACGACGACGCGCGCGATCTCGTCGTCGCCGCGGCGGTCGTCCTCGACGCGGAGACGCTCGACGTCGTCGAGTCGGCGACGGCCGTGGGGCGGGTGTCGTTCCCCTACGTGCCCGGGTTGCTCGCGTTCCGGGAGATCCCGACGGTGCTCGCGGCGCTGTCGTCGCTGGGCGCGGATCCGGGGGTCGTCGTGTGCGACGGGTACGGGCTCGCGCATCCGCGGAGGTTCGGGCTGGCGAGCCATCTCGGCGTCGTCACCGGGGTGCCGACGCTGGGGGTCGCGAAGAATCCGTTCACCTTCCGGTACGAGGAGCCGGGGCGGGAGAGGGGGGATTTCGCTCCGCTCACCGAGGGCGATGACGAGTTGGGGCGCGCGCTTCGGACCCGTTCCGGCGTGAAGCCGGTGTTCGTCTCCCCTGGCCACCGGGTGTCGCTGGACGCGGCCTGCGCCCACACCCTGCATCTGACGCCGCACTTCCGCATCCCGGAATCCACCCGCCGAGCCGACGCGCTCTGCCGGCGCACGCTCGCCGAGCTCTGACCGGGGCTCCGCCCCGGTTGTTTTCCCCCCACCCGCCCCTTCCCCAAGTCCCTCGGCGGGCGCCGTCGCGCCTGTCGGCGCGGTACCGGGCTGCGCCCGGTGGCCTCAATGCCGGCCGGGCTAAAATTTTTTGGCGGCTCGCGCCGGTTTGGCGGCTCGCGCCGGAGTTCGTGCCGCTCAGCGGCGACGGGGGCCGCCACCTTCACCCCGCTGTGGGCAATCGTGCCGCAGGGCGGCACGGGTGGGCACAGCCCACAGTGCCGAGCCAGCGACGTTTGCGCCCGCTGCAGGAGGCCCCCCCGGCGGAGCCGGGTCCCACCGGCCGGAGGCCGGGAGGGGGTGTGGGGCGGAGCCCCGGAGGCGGCCCGCCGTGCCGGAGCTACCGCACCGCGGCGACCCGGAAGCGGATGCCCGCCCCCTTCAGCCGCTCGATCAACGCCTCGCCCATCGCCACCGCCGTCGTCACCTGCCCGGACGTCGGCGGCAGATCGTCGTACGCCAGACACAGCGCGGACTCCGCCAGCATCTTCGCCGTCTCGCCGTACCCCGGGTCCCCACCGGACACCTCGGTGCAGACCCGCCGCCCGCCGCCCTCGCCGACGAAGCGGACGGTGAACCAGCTGCGCGCGCGACGGGCCTCGTCGGGCCCGGACCCGGCGGCGAGGCGGGAGGTCAACCAGCGGCGCGCGGCGGGGAGTTGCGCGGCGGCGAACAGGCCGCCCGCCGCCGCGGTGCCGCCGAGCGCGACGGGGAGGTGCCGGACGGAGGCGTAGTGGCGGTAGCGGAAGTCGGGCCCGTAGCGGGGCAGCGCCCGGGCGGAGCGGGCGACGACCTGCGCGTCGAGGGTGGGCAGCGGGACCGCCCAGGTCCCGACCTCGGGCGCGAACCGGGGCGACCCGAGCGGGGCGGACACGCGGCGGTCCGTGACGCGGGGCTCCACCCGCCGGCGGTCGCGCGCGGCGGTGAGGGTCTGCGGGCCGCGGGAGAACGCGGTGAGCGCGGAGGCGAGCGTGCCCCCGCTCATCGCGGCCCGCGCACGGACGTAGCCGTCGACCCGCAGCGGCACGCCCTCCGGGAGCTGCTGGACGGTGAAGTACGCACCGAGGTCGTGCGGGATCGAGTCGAACCCGCAGGCGTGGACGATCCGGGCGCCGGTCTCGACGGCGCGGGCGTCGTGGCGCAGGTACGCCAGGTCGACGAACTCGGGCTCGCCGGTGAGGTCCAGGTAGTCGGTCCCGGCCTCGGCGCACGCCTCGACGAGCCCCTGGCCGTAGGTGATGTACGGGCCCACCGTGGTGGCCAACACCCGCGTGGAACCGGCGAGTTCACGCAGCGAGTCCGCCTCGCCGGTGTCCGCGGTGACCAGCTCCACCTCGACGCCCAGCTCGTCGCGCAGCCGCTCCAGCTTCTCCTTGCTGCGCCCGGCCAGCGCCCACCGGCAGCCCTCCGGGATCCGGTCCGCGAGGTGCCGGGCGGTGAGCCGCCCCACGAACCCCGTCGCTCCGAAGAGCACCACGTCGTACGTCCTGTCCGGGCCGGCCATGTCGTCTCCTCGCCTCGAAGCGCTGTGAGCGTGACGCTGAACCCAACCTAGTACCCACCCCGTAGCCCTGAAACTGAGCGCTTGCTTTCCCGGGGCTTGTGCCGGGGCGGCCCGGTTCATAGCATCGATGGTGTTACATCAGTACTGTCACACCGATGGGGGTGCGATGGCAGGGACCGCGGCCGGCCCGCTCGACGGGGTGCGGGTGGTGGAGCTGGCGGGGATCGGTCCCGGCCCGTTCGCCGGGATGCTGCTCGCCGACCTCGGCGCGGACGTGGTGCGCGTGGACCGCCCCGGCGGCCCGGTGCTCGGCATCGACCCCGCGCGGGACGTGACCAACCGGAACAAGCGGTCCGTCCTCGTCGACCTCAAGGCGCCCGAAGGACCGGTCCGCGTGCTCGACCTGGCCGAGCGGGCCGACGTCCTGATCGAGGGCTTCCGCCCGGGCGTCGCCGAGCGGCTCGGCGTCGGACCGGACGCGTGCCTGGCCCGGAACCCGCGGCTCGTCTACGGCCGGATGACCGGCTGGGGCCAGCAGGGCCCGCTCGCCGAACGCGCCGGGCATGACATCGGCTACCTCGCCCTGACCGGCGCCCTCGGCCTGATCGGCCGCCCCGACGAGCCCCCGCCCGCCCCCGCCAACCTGCTCGGCGACTACGCGGGCGGCTCGCTCTACCTCGTCGTCGGCGTACTGGCCGCCCTGCACCACGCCCGCGGGGAGGGGGGCCGCGGCCAGGTCGTCGACGCGGCGATCGTCGACGGCACCGCCCACCTGACGTCGATGATCCACGGCATGCTCGCCGCCGGCGCCTGGCAGGACCGCCGCGGCCGCAACCTCCTTGACGGCGGCTGCCCGTTCTACGGCACCTACGAGGCCGCCGACGGCCGCCACCTCGCGGTCGGCGCCCTGGAGCCGCAGTTCTACGCCGAGTTCACCCGGCTGCTCGGTCTTGACCCCGAACAGGCCGCCGCCCGCGACGACATGACCCGCTGGGACGAGCTGCGGACCGCCGTCGCGGACCGGTTCCGCACCCGCACGCGCGACGAGTGGGCGGCCGTGTTCGAGGGATCCGACGCCTGCGTCGCCCCCGTGCTCTCGCTCGGCGAGGCCCCGGTGCACCCGCACCTCGCCGCGCGCGGCACGTTCCTCGACCACGCCGGCATCACCCAGCCCGCCCCCGCCCCGCGCTTCTCCGCGACCCCCGGCGCCGTACGCCGGCCGCCCGCGCGGCCCGGTGCGGACACCGCGGAGGTCGCCCGCGACTGGGGCCTCCCGGCGCGGGGCGACGAGGACGAGCCCGCCATCCCGCGCCCCCAGGAGGACCGTTGAAGCGCCAGATCTTCACCGCCGAGCACGACGCGTTCCGCGAGACCGTCCGCACCTTCCTCGCCCGCGAGGTGCTCCCGCACTACGAGCAGTGGGAGCGCGACGGGATCGTGCCCCGCGAGGCCTGGCGGGCGGCGGGCAAGCAGGGGCTGCTCGGGCTGGCCGTGCCGGAGGAGTACGGCGGCGGGGGAGAGCCGGACTTCCGCTACAGCGCCGTGCTGGCCGAGGAGTTCACCCGGGCCGGCGTCTCCGGGCTCGCGCTCGGGCTGCACAACGACATCATCGGCCCCTACCTCAGCGGTCTCGGCACCGAGGAGCAGAAGCGCCGCTGGCTGCCCGGCTTCTGCAGCGGCGAGACGATCACCGCGATCGCCATGACCGAGCCGGGCGCGGGCTCCGACCTCCAGGGCATCGCCACCACCGCCGAGGACCGCGGCGACCACTGGCTGCTCAACGGCTCCAAGACGTTCATCTCCAACGGCATCCTCGCCGACCTGGTGATCGTCGTCGCGAAAACCACCCCCGAGGGCGGGGCGAAGGGGCTCTCGCTGCTCGTCGTCGAGCGCGGGACGCCCGGCTTCGAGCGGGGCCGCAACCTCGACAAGATCGGCCAGAAGTCACAGGACACCGCCGAGCTGTTCTTCACCGACGTCCGGGTCCCCAAGGAGAACCTGCTCGGCACCCGCGACGGGGCCTTCCTCCACCTGATGACGAACCTCGCCCAGGAGCGGATGGGCATCGCCGTCGCCGGGATCGCCGCCGCCGAGCACCTGCTGGAGATCACCACCGCGTACGTCAAGGAGCGCGAGGCGTTCGGGCGGCCGCTGTCCAAGCTCCAGCACATCCGGTTCGAGATCGCCGAGATGGCCACCGAGTGCGCGGTGACCCGCACGTTCCTCGACCGCTGCATCGTCGACCACTCCGACGGCGAACTCGACGCCGTCCACGCCTCCATGGCCAAGTGGTGGGCGACCGAGCTCCAGAAGCGGGTGGCCGACCGCTGCCTGCAACTGCACGGCGGCTACGGGTACATGACCGAGTACCGGGTCGCCCGCGCGTTCACGGACGGCCGCATCCAGACGATCTACGGCGGGACCACCGAGATCATGAAGGAGATCATCGGACGCTCCCTCCTCGGCTGACCCCGCCCCCGCGCACCCGAAGCGCCCCCCGAGACACCCCGAACGCATCCGAAAGGCCTCCTGTGAGCACCGAAGCGTACGTCTACGACGCGATCCGCACCCCGCGCGGACGTGGCAAGGCCAACGGGGCCCTGCACGGCACCAAGCCCATCGACCTCGTCGTCGGCCTGATCCACGAACTGCGCAGGCGCTTCCCCGACCTCGACCCGGCCGCGATCGACGACATCGTGCTCGGCGTGGTGAGCCCCGTCGGCGACCAGGGCAGCGACATCGCCCGGGTCGCCGCCGTCGCCGCCGGACTGCCCGACACGGTGGCCGGCGTGCAGGAGAACCGCTTCTGCGCCTCCGGTCTCGAGGCCGTCAACCTGGCCGCGGCGAAGGTCCGTTCCGGCTGGGAGGACCTGGTCCTGGCCGGCGGCGTCGAGTCGATGTCCCGGGTGGCGATGGGCTCCGACGGCGGCGCGTGGGCCATGGACCCGATGACCAACTTCGACACCGGCTTCGCCCCCCAGGGCATCGGCGCCGACCTCATCGCGACCATCGAGGGCTTCAGCCGCCGGGACGTCGACGAGTACGCCGCCCTCTCCCAGGAGCGCGCGGCGGCGGCCTGGAAGGACGGCCGGTTCGCCCGGTCCGTCGTCCCCGTCCGCGACCGCAACGGCCTCACCGTCCTCGACCACGACGAGCACATGCGCCCCGGCACCACCGCCGACTCGCTCGCCGCGCTCAAGCCGTCGTTCGCCGCGATCGGCGAGATGGGCGGCTTCGACGCCGTCGCGCTGCAGAAGTACCACTGGGTCGAGAGGATCGACCACGTGCACCACGCCGGGAACTCCTCCGGCATCGTCGACGGCGCGGCCCTCGTCGCCATAGGCTCCCGCGAGACGGGGGAGCGCTACGGGCTCGCACCGCGCGCCCGGATCGTCTCCGCGGCGGTCTCCGGCTCCGAACCGACCATCATGCTGACCGGCCCCGCGCCCGCGACCCGCAAGGCGCTCGCGAAGGCCGGTCTCACGATCGACGACATCGACCTGATCGAGATCAACGAGGCCTTCGCCGGCGTCGTCCTCCGCTTCGTCCGCGACATGGGCGTCTCCCTCGACAAGGTCAACGTCAACGGCGGGGCGATCGCGCTCGGCCACCCGCTCGGCGCGACCGGCGCGATGATCCTCGGCACGCTCGTCGACGAACTGGAGCGCCAGGACAAGCGCTACGGGCTGGCCACCCTCTGCGTCGGCGGCGGCATGGGCATCGCCACCGTCGTCGAACGCGTCTGACCGCCCGCGCCCGCCCCCACCCCCTTTACGGAGCCACGCCTCATGAGCGAGACCACCACCCCGACGACCATCCGCTGGGAGCAGGACGGCGACGGCGTCGTCACCCTCGTCCTCGACGACCCGAACCAGTCGGCGAACACCATGAACCAGGCCTTCCGGGCCTCCCTCACCGCCGTCGCCGACCGGCTGGAGGCCGAGCGGGGATGCGTGCGCGGCGTGATCTGGACCTCCGCGAAGAAGACGTTCTTCGCGGGCGGCGACCTCAAGGACATGATCAAGCTCGGCCCCGACCACGCCGAGCAGGCGTTCGCGGCCGGCACGGGCATCAAGCGCGACCTGCGCCGCATCGAGACGCTCGGCGTCCCGGTCGTCGCCGCGATCAACGGCACCGCGCTCGGCGGCGGCTACGAGATCGCGCTCGCCGCCCACCACCGGATCGTCCTCGACGCGCCCGGAACCAAGATCGGCCTGCCCGAGGTCACCCTCGGCCTGCTGCCCGCCGGCGGCGGCGTCACCCGTACGGTCCGGCTGCTCGGCGTCGCCGACGCGCTCCTGAAGGTGCTGCTCCAGGGCACGCAGTACAACCCGGCCCGCGCGCTGGAGAACGGCCTCGTCCACGAGCTCGCCGCCACGCCCGACGAACTCCAAGCCAAGGCGCGGGAGTTCATCGCGACGCACCCGGAGTCCGTGCAGCCCTGGGACGTCAAGGGGTACCGGATCCCCGGCGGCACCCCCGCCAGCCCGCGGTTCGCGGCCAACCTGCCCGCGTTCCCCGCCAACCTGAAGAAGCAGACGTCCGGGGCGAACTACCCCGCGCCGCGCAACATCCTGGCCGCGGCCGTCGAGGGCTCGCAGGTCGACTTCGAGACCGCGCAGGTCATCGAGGCGCGGTACTTCACCGAGCTGGTCACCGGCCAGGTCGCCAAGAACATGATCCAGGCGTTCTTCTTCGACCTCCAGGCCGTCAACTCCGGCGCCAACCGCCCGCGCGGGATCGCCCCGCGCCCGGTGCGCAAGGTGGCCGTGCTCGGCGCGGGCATGATGGGCGCGGGCATCGCCTACTCCTGCGCGCGGGCCGGGATCGACGTCGTCCTCAAGGACGTCTCCGCGGAGTCCGCCGCGCGCGGCAAGGCGTACAGCGAGAAGCTGCTGGACAAGGCGCTCGCGCGCGGGCGCACGACCCCGGAGAAGCGGGACGCGCTGCTCGCCCGCATCACCCCCACCGCCGACCCGGCCGACCTCGCCGGCTGCGACGCGGTCATCGAGGCGGTCTTCGAGGACGCGGCGCTCAAGCACAAGGTCTTCCAGGAGATCCAGGACGTCGTCGAGCCCGACGCACTGCTCTGCTCCAACACCTCCACGCTGCCCATCACCCAGCTCGCCGAGGGCGTCACCCGGCCCGTCGACTTCATCGGGCTGCACTTCTTCTCGCCCGTCGACAAGATGCCGCTCGTGGAGATCATCAAGGGCGAGCGGACCGGCGACGAGGCGCTCGCCCGCGCCTTCGACCTCGTCCGGCAGATCAACAAGACGCCGATCGTCGTCAACGACTCCCGCGGCTTCTTCACCTCGCGGGTCATCGGGCGCTTCATCGACGAGGGCGTCGCCATGGTCGGCGAGGGCATCGAGCCCGCGTCCGTCGAGCAGGCCGCGGCGCAGGCCGGGTACCCGGCCAAGGTGCTCTCGCTCATGGACGAGCTGACGCTCACCCTGCCGCGGAAGATCCGCGGCGAGTCGCGGCGCGCGGTCGAGGAGCAGGGCGGTGTGCTGGAGGTGCACCCCGCCGAGGCCGTCATCGACCGCATGGTCGACGAGTTCGGCCGCACGGGGCGGAGCGGGGGAGCGGGCTTCTACGACTACGACGAGTCCGGCAAGCGCGGCGCCCTCTGGCCCGGGCTCCGCGAGCACTTCACCCGGGCCGGCGTCGAGATCCCCTTCGCCGACATGCAGGAGCGCATGCTCTTCGCCGAGGCCCTCGACACCGTCCGCCTCCTGGAGGAGGGCGTCCTCACCTCCGTCGCCGACGCCAACATCGGCTCCGTCTTCGGCATCGGCTTCCCCGGCTGGACCGGCGGCGTCCTCCAGTACATCAACGGCTACGAGGGCGGCCTCCCCGGCTTCGTCGCCCGCGCGGAGCAGCTCGCAGCGCGCTACGGCGACCGCTTCCTGCCTCCGGCGCGGCTGGTCTCCCAGGCGGAGCAGGGCGTCCCCTTCTCCGACTGAACCAGGCCCGCTGAGGGGGTTGCCAATCCCGCCGCCGAGCGGCACGAACTCAGCGCCGGCCGGCCAAGACATCCAGCCCGGCCGGCGTTCGAGGCCACCGGGGCGGAGCCCCGGTCAGGGCGGGCCGGCGGCCTCGCCGGGGGCGTCGGCCCCGGTGGGGCCGCCCGCGCCGTCCGTACGGAACGCCTCGCGGAGTTCCTCGCGCATCGAGCGCTGGAACGCCGTGATGAGGGCCTGCACCACCAGCGGCTGCATATGGGCGGACAACGACCGCATCGCGTCCACCCGCCCCGGCTCCCACACCTCGTCGCGGAAGAGCGCGGTGAGATCCTCCGCCGCCGCCCGCGCATGTCCGAGCAGCAACTCCCGCGCCGCGAGGATCGTCTCGTGCGCGATCGGCACGTCCAGCAGCTCCACCCCGAGCCGCAGCAGCCCCGGATCCACCCGCAGCGCCCCGTCGTCCGCGGCGACGACGACCCCCATCGCCGCCAACCGCTCCAGGTCCCCGGCCGAGATCGACCGTCCCGCCCGCCGCTCCAACTCCCCCCGCGAGACCGACTCCACCGCGTCCGGCGCCCAACTCGCCACCACCCCGCGGTGGATGGCGAGCCCCTCCGCCCCGATCCCGTCCGGCAGCGCCCCCACGTACCGCTCGATCGCGGCCAACGTCATCCCCTGCCGTTGCAACTCCTCGATCAGCGCCAGCCGGGCCAGATGCGCCGGCCCGTACCGCCCGACCCGCCGCGCCCCGATCACCGGCGGCGGCAGCAGCCCCCGCGTGGAGTAGAAGCGGACGGTGCGGACCGTCGTCCCCGCCCGCGCGGCCAGCTCGTCGACGGTGAGCGCCGGCTCTCCGGCGTCGGTGGCCGCGGTCCCGCCGGTATCGGTGCTCATGGCGGAACAGTATTGCTGTCACACCGCCCGTGTGACACCTCTGCGCCGGATCACCCCGGAAACGATCACGATTCGGAAGGTGACCCTCCGCTTTGTGAGTTCGCCCACAGACGGATCCGGGTCCCGTCGGGGAGGGTGTGTCGCTGGTTTGCGATCGCGCACGATCTGCGCGGTCCGCCGATTCGCGAGACCCTCCTGACCGAAGGCGAGAGATCAGCTGTGAGCACCGAGACCGTCCGGGACGACCACCGGCCGTCGGACGGCCCACCCGGACAGACCGCGGCGACCCCGCAGGACGCGGGGGACGCCGGGTACAGCAAGGGCCTCAAGGCCCGGCACGTGAACATGATCGCCATCGGCGGCGCGATCGGCACCGGCCTCTTCCTCGGAGCCGGCGGCCGGCTGAACACCGCGGGACCCGCCCTCGCCCTCGCGTACCTGGTCTGCGGAGTCTTCGCGTTCTTCGTGGTCCGCGCGCTCGGCGAGCTGGTCGTGCACCGCCCGTCCTCGGGCTCGTTCGTCTCCTACGCCCGCGAGTTCCTGGGCGAGAAGGGGGCGTACGCGGCCGGCTGGATGTACTTCGTCAACTGGTCGACGACCGGTATCGCCGACATCACCGCCATCGCGCTCTACACGCACTACTGGAGCGTGTTCAGCGACATCCCGCAGTGGGTGATGGCGCTCGCGGCACTGGCCGTCGTGCTCGCCCTGAACCTGATCTCGGTGAGGATCTTCGGCGAGATGGAGTTCTGGTTCGCGATCGTCAAGGTCGCCGCGCTCGTCGCGTTCATGCTCATCGGAATCTTCCTGATCGTCACCCGGCAGCCCGTCGACGGCACCACCCCCGGCCTGAGCGTCATCACCGACAACGGCGGCCTCCTGCCCGGCGGGATGCTCCCGCTCGTGCTCGTGATGCAGGGCGTCGTCTTCGCCTACGCCTCGCTCGAACTGGTCGGCGTCACCGCGGGCGAGACCGCCGAGCCGAAGAAGGTCGTGCCGCGCGCGGTCAACTCGATCATGTGGCGGGTCGGGATCTTCTACGTCGGCTCCGTCGTCCTGCTCGCCCTGCTGTTGCCGGCCTCGAAGTACTCGGCCGGCGAGAGCCCGTTCGTCACCGTCCTGTCGAACCTGGGCGTGCCCGGCGCCGGCGACGTGATGAACCTGGTCGTCCTCACCGCCGCCATGTCCAGCCTGAACTCCGGCCTCTACTCCACCGGCCGCATCCTGCGCTCGATGTCGATGGCGGGCTCCGCGCCGAGGTTCACCGCCCGGATGAACCGCAGCCAGGTCCCCTACGGCGGCATCGTCCTGACGGCCGGCGTCTGCGTGCTCGGGGTCGGCCTCAACTTCCTGCTGCCCGAGCAGGCCTTCGAGATCGTGCTGAACATCGCCTCGCTCGGGATCATCAGCACCTGGATCACGATCATGCTCTGCCACATGAGGTTCGTGCGCCTGACCCGCGAGGGCGTCCTGAAGCGCCCCCGCTTCCGGCTGCCGGGCACGCCCGTCACCGACGTCGTCACCATCGTGTTCCTGCTCGGCGTCGTCGTCCTGATGTGGTTCGACGAGCCGATCGGCCGCACCACCGTCCTGCTGATCCCGCTGATCGCGGCGGCGCTGGTCGCCGGCTGGTACGGCATCCGCACCCGCGTCCGCGCGATCGCCGCGGAGCGCGCGACGGCCCCCGCTCCGACGGACGGCTGACCCCCGCGCCCGCACGAGCGACCCCCGGCCCCCGTCCACCCCCGCGTCCCGCGGACCGGACGGGGGCCGGGTCTTTCCCAACTTCCCTCTGTCGTCGCGCAGTTCCGCGGGGTAACGTCCGCCCATGCCGATACGCGCGCGCCGGAGATCCCTCCTGTCAGGGATCGTTGCCGCCGTCGCGGCGACCGTCCTGTCCGGTCTCGTGGCCCCCGCGGCCGCCGAGGCACGGCCGCCGGCGCCCGACCGGCTCAGCGAGCCGGTGTACGACTACGCCCGCGCCGTCCGCGAGTCCGTCTGGGTCGACACCGGGCTCGACGGGGACGGCGACGGCCTGCGGGACCGGGTCGCCGTCGACATCGTGCGCCCCCGCGAGCCCGCCGCCCGCGGCCGCAAGGTGCCCGTCATCATGGACGCCAGCCCCTACTACGCCTGCTGCGGGCGCGGCAACGAGAGCCAGCGCAAGACGTACGACGCGGCCGGGAACATCGTCCAGGCGCCGCTGCACTACGACAACTACTTCGTGCCCCGCGGCTACGCGGTGGTCATGGTCGACCTCCTCGGCACCAACCGCTCCGACGGCTGCGCGGACGCCGGCGGCCGCTACGACATCGGATCCGCCAGGGCCGTCGTCGACTGGCTGAACGGCCGCGCCCGCGGCTGGACCACCCGCACCGGCGACACCACCGCCCGGGCCGACTGGAGCAACGGCCGCACCGGCATGATCGGCAAGAGCTACGACGGCACCATCGCCAACGGCGTCGCCGCCACCGGGGTGAAGGGCCTGGAGACGATCGTCCCCATCGGCGCGATCTCCTCCTGGTACGACTACTACTTCTCCCAGGGCGCCCCCCTCTACGACAGCGGCCCCGACTGGCTGTCGCACTACGTCGAGAGCCCCGCCGCCCGGGAGCGCTGCACCGCCGTCCAGCAGGACATCGTCCGCGGCGCCCCGCGCAGCGGCGACCTCACCCCGCTGTGGGACGCGCGCGACTACACGGCCGACGCGAGGAAGGTGCGCGCCAGCGTCTTCGCCGTCCACGGCACACAGGACCTGAACGTCCGCGCGCGCCACTTCGGGCGCTGGTGGGAAGCTCTGGCCGCCGCCGGGGTCGACCGGAAGGTCTGGCTCACCCAGGCCGGCCACGTGGACCCCTTCGACCTCCGGCGCGCCGACTGGGTCCGCACCCTGCACCGCTGGTTCGACCACGAGCTCCTCGGTGTCGACAACGGCATCGACGACGAGCCCGTGGCCGACATCGAGCGGGCCCCCGAGGTCTGGGTCACCGCGCGCACCTGGCCGCCGCGCGAAACGAAAGCCACGACCCTGCGCCCCGGCCCCGGCGCCACCGCCGGCGTCGGCACCCTCGGCATCCGGCCCGCCCCGCGCGGCGCCACCGAGACCTTCACCGACGACCCCGCCCTCGGCGAGACCGACTGGGCGGCCCGGATCGACACCCCCACCGCCGCGAAGTCCGGCTTCGTCACCACGCCGCTGACCCGGGACCTGCGGCTCGCCGGCTCCGGCACTCTCACCGTCACCGCGACCCCCACCACCGCCACCGCCCACCTCAGCGCCGTCCTCGTCGACCTCGGCCCGGCCACGATCCGCGATTACGCCGCCCCCGGCGAGGGCATCACCACCCTCCCCGCCCGCAGCTGCTGGGGTGCGAGCACGCCCGGCGACAGCTCCTGCTTCAAGGAGACCGCGGCCCGCACCGCCGACGTCGACTACACCGTCTTCAGCCGCGGCTGGGCCGACCTCGGCACCCACACCAATTCCCGCCGGGGCGCGCCGCTCACCCCCGGCCGCCCGTACACGATCACCCTCGACCTGCACGCCAACGACCACGTGGTGCCCGCCGGGCACCGGCTCGCGCTGATCGTCGCCGGCACCGACGAGGGCCTCATCGACCCGCCGGACACCACACCCACCCTCACCCTGGACCTCCGCCGCACCGAGGCCCGCCTCCCCGTCGTCGGCGGCCCCGAGGCCGTCGCCCGGGCGACGGCGGGCGCCACCCCGCCGACCGCCCCGCGCGAGCCCCGCTACGAGGGGCTGAACCCGCCGCCGACCGACGCCCCGGTCCCGGGGGCCGCCGGCTGATGCCGTCCCGCTCCTTCACCACCGCCGGCGCCCTGCTCGCCCTCACCGCGCTCGCCGCCCCCGCCCTCGACGTCGCCCGCGCCCAGTCCGGGCCCGTCCCGCCCCGCACCGGCTTCGAGACCAGCGCAGGCGCACGCTGGACGGACGCGGCGGAGGAGCGGCGGTTCCTGGCCGCCGTCGACCGGGCGTCCGACCGCGTCACCGTCGAGACCGTCGGCGTCACCCGCGAAGGCCGCCCGATCCGCCTCGTGCGCATCGCCGACCGGCCGGCGACCGCGAACACCGTGCTGCTCGTCTGCGCCCAGCACGGCGACGAGCCCGCCGGCCGCGAGGCCTGCCTCGGCACCGTCCGCGACCTCGCCCTCGCCGACGGGCCGCGGGCCCGCGCCTTCCTGGAGGACACCACCGTCCTCGTCGTCCCCACCGCCAACCCCGACGGCCGCGCCGCCGGCACCCGCGGCAACGCCGACGGCGCCGACGTCAACCGCGACCACATCGCGCTGGCGACCGCCGAGGCCCGCGCGCTGGCCGGCGTGCTCCGCGACCACGAACCCGACGTGGTCTACGACCTGCACGAGTACGCCTCCGCCCCCTCGGTGCCGCCCCCCGCCCCCGACCTCCTCGACCTCTGGCCGCGCAACCTCAACACCGCCCCCGCCCTCCGCGCCGAGGCCCACACCCTCTCCACGGACCACGTCCGCCCCGCGGCCCGGGAGCACGGCCTCACCACCGGCACCTACGGCATGCGGACCGACCCGGTCACCGGCTCCGCACGCCAGGTCGCGGGGGACGGCCAGGAACGCATCCTGCGCAACGTCGCCGGCCTCAAGCACGCCGTCGGCCTGCTCGTCGAGGGCCGCGCCGCCCCCCGCGGCGAGGCCGCGCAGGCAGACCCCGCGCTCGACCGGCGCCGCAGGGTGGCCGCCCAGCTCGCCGCCCTCGCCGGGCTCGGCTCCTACGTCGCCGAGCGCCGGCCGGCCGTCGAGGCCGCCACCACCGCCTCGCGCCGCGCGGGCCTCCGCGACCGGGGGCCGGTGTACCTCGGCGGCGCGGACGACGACCCCGCCGGCCCGGACGAGACCCTCGCCGACCCGCCGTGCGGCTACACCCTGAGCCCCGCCCAGTACGCCGAGCACAGGGACGAGCTCGCCCTGCACGGGGTCCTCGCCCGCACGACCCCGGACGGCGGGGCGTACGTCCCCCTTCGCCAGAGCAACCGTGCGCTCGTGCCGCTGCTCCTCGACCGCCGGGCGCAGTTCCCACTCACACACGGACATTCCGACACGAGATGCTGATCACACCATGTTCCGTGCGTACGATCCGCATAAGTGGTAAGGCCTAGGGGTCGACCGTTCACCCCTTTGCGAAAGGCACCACCGTGGCGCACGACCCACAGCACACCGGGGACGGCGGGACGACGTCCCGCACCGGCGGGGGACCACCGGGCTCGACCCGGATCACGGCCGCCCCCCGCACGGACCGGGTGGTCTTCGGTGTCACCGCCATCCTCACCGTCGCCTTCGTCGTCTGGGGCGCCATCGCCACCGACACCCTCGAGTCGGTCTCGACGAACCTGCTCGACGGACTCATGCACAACGGCGGCTGGGCCTTCGTCCTCGCCGCCTCCGCCTTCGTCGTCTTCGCCCTCTGGCTCGCGATCAGCCGCTACGGCCGTATCACGCTCGGCGACGACGGCGAGAAGCCCGAGTTCAGGACCGTGTCCTGGGTCGCGATGATGTTCAGCGCCGGCATGGGCATCGGCCTGATGTTCTACGGCGTCACCGAGCCGCTGTCGCACTTCACCTCGCCGCCGCCCGGCACCGACCCGTCCACCCCGTCGGAGGCCATGGAGACCGCCATGGCCACCACCCTGTTCCACTGGACGCTGCACCCCTGGGCGATCTACGCGGTCGTCGGCCTCGCCATCGCCTACAGCACCTACCGCAAGCGCCGCCGCCAGACCATCAGCGCCGTGTTCACCCCGCTGATCGGCCAGAAGAACGCCGACGGCGTCCCCGGCCGGGTCATCGACATCCTCGCGATCTTCGCGACGCTCTTCGGCTCCGCCGCCTCGCTCGGCCTCGGCGCGCTGCAGATCGGCAGCGGCCTGGGCGAGCTCAACTGGGTCACCAAGGCCGGCACCGGACTCCTCGTCACGGTGATCGTCGTGCTCACCGCCGCGTTCATCGTCTCGGCGATCTCCGGCATCGAGCGTGGCGTCCAGTACCTGTCCAACATCAACATGGTCCTCGCCCTGCTCCTGGCGGTCTTCGTCTTCGTCGCCGGGCCGACCATCTTCGTCCTGGACTTCGTCCCCACCTCCATCGCCACCTACTTCGGCGAGCTCCCGCAGCTGGCCGGCCGCACCGACGCCACCGGCGGCCAGGACGTCGCCGACTGGCTCTCCAGCTGGACGGTCTTCTACTGGGCCTGGTGGATCTCCTGGACGCCCTTCGTCGGCATGTTCATCGCCCGCATCAGCCGCGGCCGCACCGTCCGCCAGTTCATCGGCGGCGTCATCCTGGTCCCCAGCACCGTCAGCCTCATCTGGTTCGCGATCTTCGGCGGCAGCGCGATGAAGCTCCAGGAGGCGGGCCGGATGCCGGAGGGCGCCAGCACCGAGGGCCAGCTGTTCGGCCTGCTGCAGCAGTACCCGATCGCCACCGTGACCAGCGTCGTGGTCATGGTGCTCGTCGGCATCTTCTTCGTCTCCGGCGCCGACGCCGCCTCCATCGTCATGGGCACCCTCTCCCAGCGCGGCGCCCGCGAGCCCAGCCGCTGGGTGGTCGCCTTCTGGGGCTCGGTCACCGGCGCGGTCGCCGCGGTCATGCTGCTCATCGGCGGCGGCGAGGGCGACGCGCTGACCGGGTTGCAGAACCTGACCATCCTGGTTGCCGCGCCGTTCGTCATCGTCATGATCGGCATGTGCGTGGCCCTGATGCGCGACCTGCGCCACGACCCGCTGATCGTCCGCGAGGAGATCGGCAGCGAGCTGATCGAGGCCGCGATCATCGAGGGCCACACCCGCTACGACGGCGAGTACGCCTTCCGCGTCGGCCCCGGTGCGGGCCCCGAGCACGAGGGCGACCCGATCGCCCCCGAGCCGCTCGAACCCGGGGAGGACCCCCACGCCGAGCCCGGCCCGGACCGGCAGGAACCGCAGAAGACGGCCTGAACCGCCGGATCCCGGTGGGCCGGCCGCCGTGCACGTCGCACGGCGGTCGGCCCGTACGCGTCCCCGGGCGCGGGTCTTCTAAGATCTGTGCCCTGATGACTGCCACTCTCGTCGCCAAGAACCTCGCCGCCGGACACGGGGACCGCACGCTCTTCGCCGACCTCGACCTCGTCGTCGCCCCCGGCGACGTCATCGGTCTGGTCGGTGCGAACGGGGCGGGCAAGTCCACCCTGCTCCGGCTCCTCGCCGGGCTCGACGCCCCCGAGGAGGGCGAGCTGCGGCTCTCCCCGCCCACCGCCGCCGTCGGCCACCTCCCGCAGGAACCCGAGCGCCGCGAGGGCGAGACCGTACGGGACTTCCTCGCCCGCCGCACCGGCGTCGCCGCCGCCCAGCTCGCCATGGACGCCGCCACCCAGGGCCTGGTCGACGGCCTGGCCGGCGCGGACGACGCCTACGCCGAGAGCCTGGAGCGCTGGCTCGCGCTCGGCGGCGCGGACCTCGACGAGCGGGCCGAAGAGGTCGTGGCCTCACTCGGCCTCACCGTCGGCCTCGACCGCCCGATGACCGCCCTCTCCGGCGGCCAGGCCGCCCGCGCCGGCCTCGCCTCCCTGCTGCTCTCACGCTACGACGTCTTCCTCCTCGACGAGCCCACCAACGACCTCGACCTCGACGGCCTGGAGCGCCTGGAGCGCTTCGTCACCGGCCTGCGGGCCGGCACGGTCGTCATCAGCCACGACCGCGAGTTCCTCACCCGCACGGTCACCAAGGTCCTCGAACTCGACCTCGCCCAGCAGCAGATCACCCTCTACGGCGGCGGATACGCGGCCTACCTGGAGGAGCGCGAACGCGCCCGCCGGCACGCCCGCGAGGAGTACGAGGAGTACGCCGACCGCAAGGCCGCGCTCCAGAGCCGGGCGCTCATGCAGCGCGGCTGGATGGACAAGGGCGTCCGCAACGCCCGCCGCAAGTCCACCGACGGCGACAAGATGGGCCGCAACACGCGCGCCGAGGCCAGCGAGAAGCAGGCCGCGAAGGCGCGGCAGACCCAGCGCATGATCGAACGGCTCGACGTCGTCGAGGAGCCGCGCAAGGAGTGGGAGCTGCGGATGGAGATCGCCGCGGCGCCCCGGTCGGGCAGCGTGGTCGCCTCCCTGCGCGACGCGGTCGTCCGGCGCGGCGCCTTCACCTTCGGGCCCGTCTCGCTCCAGGTCGACTACGGCGACCGGATCGCCGTCACCGGCGCGAACGGCTCCGGCAAGTCCACGCTCCTCGCGGCCCTCCTGGGCCGTCTCCCGCTCGACTCGGGGCACGCCGCGCTCGGCTCCGGCGTCGTCGTCGGCGAGGTCGACCAGGCGCGCGGGCTCTTCCTCGGGCCCGAGTCCCTCCTCGCCGCGTTCTGCGCGGCGGTCCCCGACACCGAGCCCGCGGACGTCCGCACCCTCCTCGCCAAGTTCGGCCTCCGCGCCCACCACGTCACCCGCCCCGCGGCGTCCCTCTCCCCGGGCGAACGCACCCGCGCCGCGCTCGCCCTCCTCCAAGGCCGCGGCGTCAACCTCCTCGTCCTCGACGAGCCCACCAACCACCTCGACCTCCCCGCCATCGAACAGCTCGAATCCGCCCTCGCCTCGTACACGGGCACGCTGCTCCTGGTCACCCACGACCGCAGAATGCTGGACGCGGTCCGCACGACCCGGCGCCTGCAGGTGGCGGACGGCAACGTCACCACGTAGGCCGACCACGGCGGGCGCACACGTCGCCGGCGCTCGGCACTCTGGGCTGTGCCCACCCGTGCCGCCGTGCGGCCCGATTGCCCACAGCGGGGGGCGGCCTTCGCTGCCGAGCCGCGTAAAACTTCAGCCCGGCCGGCGTTTGAGGCCGCCGGGCGGAGCCCGGTACGCGCCGAAGGCGCAAGGCCGCCCGGCCTGAGGGATTCGGGAAGGGGCGGGGTGGGGAACAACCGGGCGCAGCCCGGAAAGGGCCCCACCCCGCGTGGGACGTCAGCGGTCCGTCAGCCCCGCCTTCCGCAGCGCATCGGCCATCGCGCTGTTGGCGGGCGCGGGCGCGGCAGCCCCCCCGCGCCGATCCCCCCGCGGGGCCCGCTGCTGCGGCGCACGCCCCTCCGCGCGCCCACCGGAACGGCCACCCGACCGCCCCCGCGAGGGCGAGGAGTCCGACTCCTCGTCGATCCGCAGGGTCAACGAGATCCGCTTCCGCGCGACGTCCACCTCCCGCACCCGCACCCGCACGACATCCCCCGGCTTCACCACGTCCCGCGGATCCTTCACGAACGTCTTCGACAGCGCCGACACATGCGCCAGCCCGTCCTGGTGCACCCCGACATCGATGAACGCCCCGAACGCGGCGACATTGGTGACGACCCCCTCGAGGACCATCCCGACCTCCAGGTCGGAGATCTTCTCCACGCCCTCCAGGAACGTCGCCGTCCGGAACGCCGGCCGCGGATCGCGCCCCGGCTTCTCCAGCTCCCGCAGGATGTCGGTGACCGTCGGCAGCCCGAACGTCTCGTCGACGAAGTCCTCCGCCCGCAGCCCCCGCAGGACCCCCGTGTTGCCGATCAGCGACGACACCCCGCCCCCGACCGCCGCGGCGATCCGCCGGACCACCGGATACGCCTCGGGGTGCACGCTGGACCCGTCCAGCGGGTCGTCCCCGCCGCGGATCCGCAGGAACCCCGCGCACTGCTCGTACGCCTTGGGCCCGAGCCGCGCCACCTTCTTCAGCTCCTTGCGCGAACGGAAGGGCCCGTTGGCGTCCCGGTGCGCGACGATGTTCTCCGCGAGCCCGCCGCTGATGCCGGACACCCGGGCGAGCAGCGGCGCGGACGCGGTGTTCACATCGACGCCGACCCCGTTCACGCAGTCCTCGACGACCGCGTCGAGGGAGCGCGACAGCTTCACCTCGGACAGGTCGTGCTGGTACTGGCCGACCCCGATCGACTTCGGGTCGATCTTGACCAGCTCGGCCAGCGGGTCCTGGAGCCTGCGGGCGATGGACACCGCGCCGCGCAGCGACACGTCCATCCCGGGCAGCTCCTGGGAGGCGAACGCGGACGCCGAGTAGACCGAGGCGCCGGCCTCCGAGACCATCACCTTGGTGAGCTTCAACTCCGGCTTGCGCGCGATGAGTTCACCCGCCAGCTTGTCCGTCTCCCGCGACGCGGTGCCGTTGCCGATCGCGACCAGGTCGACGGAGTGCTCCGCGGCGAGCCGGGCGAGCTTCGCGACGGCCTCGTCCCAGCGGTTCGCCGGGACGTGCGGGTGGATGACCTCGGTGGCGACGGCCTTGCCGGTCGCGTCCACGACGGCGACCTTCACACCGGTGCGGAAGCCGGGGTCGAGGCCGAGCGTGGCCCTTGTGCCGGCGGGCGCGGCGAGCAGCAGGTCGCGGAGGTTAGCGGCGAAGACCCGCACCGCCTCGTCCTCGGCGGCCGTCCGCAGCCGGGTCCGCAGGTCGATGCCCAGGTGCACGAGCAGCTTGGTGCGCCAGGCCCAGCGCACGGTCTCCGCCAGCCAGGTGTCGCCCGGGCGGCCCCGCTGGGCGATGCCGAACCGGCGCGCGACCACCTGCTCGAACGTCGAGGGCCCCTCGGCGACCGGCTCCTCCGGCTCCAGGACGAGGTCGAGCACGTCCTCCTTCTCGCCGCGCAGCATCGCGAGGACCCGGTGGGAGGGGAGCGCGGTGAACGGCTCGGAGAAGTCGAAGTAGTCGGAGAACTTGGCGCCGTCCTCCTCCTTGCCGTCCCTGACCTTCGCGACCAGCCGGCCGCGGGTCCACATCCGCTCGCGCAGCTCGCCGATCAGGTCGGCGTCCTCCGCGAAGTGCTCGGTCAGGATCGCCCGCGCGCCGTCGAGCGCGGCCTGCGGGTCGGCCACCCCCTTGTCCGCGTCGACATACGCGGCGGCGGCCGCGAGCGGCGCCACGGAGGGGTCGGCGAGGAGTCCCTCGGCGAGCGGGGCGAGCCCCGCCTCGCGGGCGATCTGCGCCTTCGTCCGCCGCTTCGGCTTGAACGGCAGGTAGATGTCCTCCAGGCGGGCCTTGGTGTCGGCGGCCCGCAGCCGCGCCTCCAGGGCCTCGTCGAGCTTGCCCTGCTCGCGCACGGAGTCCAGGATCGCCGCCCGGCGCTCCTCCAGCTCCCGCAGGTACCGCAGCCGCTCCTCCAGGGTGCGCAGCTGGGCGTCGTCGAGGAGTTCGGTCGCCTCCTTGCGGTAGCGGGCGATGAACGGAACGGTCGAGCCGCCGTCGAGGAGCTCGACGGCGGCTCGGACCTGCCGCTCTCGGACGCCGAGTTCACCGGCGATCCTCGCCTCGATGGACCCGGGAGTGGTCGTGGTCACGATCCGTACCGCCATTCGTCGCTGAGCTTGACGTCAGCATTGTGGCAGGCGGCACCGACAGTGACCCGAAGGCACTCGCGCGGGTCCGGAGGTCAGGCCCGGCGGGCGCGGCCCCCGCCGCGGTGGCCGGCGCTCGACGCGCCGCCGAAGAGCCGGGCGACGGCCCGGAACGGCAGGGTGACGACCGTGCCGACGGCACCGCCGATCTGTCGCAGGACATCCGCGATGGCGCGGAACATGGGATTCCCCTTTCGTCGACGGCGGGAAGTCTCGCTGTCGACCGGGTGACCGCTGCAAGGGGCCGCAAACCTGGACCCGGCCGTTGACCGGCCGGTACGCACCGCGCTCGGCCCGCGACCGCCCGTCGCCGTCCACCCGCTGCCGGCCGCCCACCGTCCGCCGGCGGCTCCGCCGCCCCGCGCCGACCGCCTGCCCGCCGGGTCAGCCCTTGCCGAGCGCGTCCGCCGGGAACGCGCCCGCGGCGAACGCCGTCGCGGCGAACCCCGCGGCCAGCTCCGTCAGCCGCTCCACGCCCGCCGCGCCGAGGTGCTCGTACGGCGCCGCGTCCAGCCGGTCGGTCTCCGACTCCAGGTCCTTGCGCAGCGTGACGCCGGCCTCGGTCAGCCCGCCCTCGGCGTCCATGAGCCCGCGCCCGCGCAGTCGGTCCTGCGCCGCCGCCCAGTCCTCCCGCGACCAGCCGCGGCTCCCGCGCACCCACTTCGCCGCCATGCCCTTTCCGGAGGCCGTGTGGCTGACCAGCGCCTCGACGGGATCGAGACCGGCCGCCAGCAGCGCGGCCAGATGGCCGTCGCCACGGTGCTCGCGCAGGAGCGTCGCCGCGTGCCAGTACGCCAGGTGCGGCTCCTCCGGTACCGGCTGCTCGGCCTGGGCGGCGTAGAGCGGCCTGGCGTGCGCGGTGCAGGCCTCGGCGGCCGTCAGCGCCAGCTTCGCCGCCTCGGCCAGCTCGGGGGACTCCACCGGGCCCGCGCCGAGCCCCAGCAGCCGGCGCAGGGTGGCGTCGACGGCCCGCAGCCGGGAGGCCAGGACGACGTCCGGCCCGGCGGCCCGCCACACGGCGGGAACGTGCCGGGCGACCAGCTCGGGGTTGAAGTTGTAGAACGCGGCGGTGACCGTACCGGGTCCGACGGCCCCGAAGGCGGCCGCCCGTGCGGCGAAGTAGGCCGCGCCGGGGGCCGTGATGCCGACCTCCGCCATCTTCTCCGCGAGGTCGGGGGAGAAGTAGACGCTGGAGTGCAGGGGGTTGACCATGTTGTGGCAGCGTCGGCCGGCACGCGGGGGGAGTGCGGATGCAGTCGTCATGCCGCCAGGCTACCGACCGGTAGGTACGGCGTGAAGTGCGGGTGAGCGACGGGGACACGCGGGCCGCCCGGCTCCGTGGACACGCCGGGACGCCGCCCCGCCGCCCCGCCGCGCCGGATGCCGTCCGGGCCCGTCGTCCCTACCATCGGGGAGGGGGCCCGCGTCGGCCGATGGAGGCACCGAATGTCCGGACCAGACACCCACCGCCCCGGCCCCGCCGACGGACCCGGCCCGGCCGGCCCGCCGCCGGCCGCGCCCGGCGCCGCCGAGGGCCGCAAGTTGAAGCGCGGCCTCGGCCAGCTCGCCTTCCTCGGCGGCCTCCTGGTCGTCGCCGGCCTGGTCGGTCTGGCCTACACCGCCTTCGCGACCCTCACCTCCATGCTGCTCTTCGGCTGGCTGCTGCTGATCGGCGGCGTGGTCGGGCTGCTGCACGCCGTCCAGTCCCGCGGGACGAACTTCTTCTGGCTCGCCGTCGTGGTCGCCGCGCTGAACATCGCCGCCGGCGTCGTCGTCATCCGCAACCCGGACGGCACGGCCCAGGCGCTGACCATGTTCGCCGCGCTGCTCTTCCTCACCGGGGGCATCTTCCGCCTGGTCGGCGGCCTGGTCGTGCGCGGCCCGCAGTTCGGCTGGACGCTCGTCCAGGGCGCGTTCGGCGTCCTGCTCGCCTGGCTGGTGCTCGCGAACTGGCCCGAGAGCAGCCGGTACGTCCTCGGCTGCTTCTTCTCCCTCGCGCTGCTCTTCGACGGCCTCGGCCTGCTCGCCATCGGCCTCGGCGGCCGCAGGATCATCGCCGCGGTCACCCCGGAGGCCGCGCACCCCGCCCCCTCCGGGACGGCCCCCTCCCGGCCCACCGGGCCCGGGACCCCGCCGACCGCCCCGCCCGCCGGCCCCGATCTCTCGAAGCGGTCGGAAAACTGAACCGAACGACCGAATCCGGTCACGAAGTCACCGAAAGACGCTGACTTCTGTTCAGTACGCCGGTCCGGACCAACCGGAAGCCAACACTCGTGGGGTGGCGACAACCCAACCCCAGGAGGGCGAACCGACCATGGACCATCCCGGCGGCGCCCAGGCCCTTCCCGCCCCCGAGCTGCCGCCGGAAGTCCCTGCGCCGACCGGAGCCCCTTACGGACTGCCGGACCCCCCGGCGCCCTACGAGGGCGTGTGGCGGTTCACCGCGCCGACCGTCGAGACCTCGGTCCCGCAGGCCCGGCACACCGTCCGCGACCTGCTCCGACGCCAGCAGGCGCCGGTCGAGGACGACATCGTCCACGGACTGCTGCTGATCACCTCCGAGCTCGTGACCAACGCCGTCCGGCACGCGGCGCTGCTCTCCCCGCAGATCGCCGTGGAGATCACCGTCGGCCCGTCCTGGGTGCGGGTGGCCGTCGAGGACAACCACCCCTACCGCCCCAAGGCCCTGGAGGCCGACCACGACGGGACCGGCGGCCGCGGACTGCTCCTGGTGCGGGAGATCACCCTGGAGTACGGCGGCGAGTGCGACGTCGAGCACACGGCCGGCGGCGGCAAGGTCATCTGGGCGACCCTGCCGCTCAGGGCCCCGCTGCCCGCGGACGGCACCGGCCTCGTCCCCGGACAGCCCGAGCAGCACGGACCGCCCGAGCAGCACGGACCGCCCGAGCGGCACGGACAGTCCGGGCCCTACGGAGAGCCCGGGCCGTACGGCCCCGAGCCCCACGCACGGCCCGAGCAGCCCGGGCAGGGCGCCGTCCCCGACATCACCAGCCCGCGGCGGTCCCGGTGAGCTCGCGGACGGCCGGGCGCGCCGCGTCCAGGACGGTCATGAACCACGCCGAGAACGGGTCTCGCGCGTGCCGCTCCTTGAGCTCCTGCGGCGTCACGAACGCGGTCGCCCCCACCTCCTCGGGATCCGGCCGCAGCTCCGCGTTGAGCAGCCCGACGAACAGGTGGTTGTACTCCTGCTCCACCAGGCCCGAGTCCGGGTCCGGGTGGTTGTAGCGCACGGTCCCCGCCTCACCCATCAGCGCGGGGGCCGCGCCCAGCTCCTCGTACGTCCGCCGGGCGGCCGCCGCGAAGGGCGACTCGCCCGGGTACGGGTGCCCGCAGCAGGTGTTCGACCAGACGCCGGGGGAGTGGTACTTGCCGAGCGCCCGCTGCTGGATGAGCAGCCGGCCGCGGGCGTCGAAGAGGAACACGGAGAACGCCCGGTGCAGCTGCCCGGGCGCCTGGTGCGCGGAGAGCTTCTCCGCCGTGCCGATCGTGGTGCCGTCCTCGTCGACCAGTTCGAGCATGATCGCTTCTGCGGCGGTGGGAGAGGTCGGCATAACCATCCTTCGAGTCGGGCTTTCGACCCATAAGTCTGCCCCAACCGGCGCGCCCCCGTGTCAGCCCCCGGCGCCGGGCGCGGCGGAAGCGGAACGCAGCACGTACCCGGTGTAGCCGTACTCCGCGCCGTGGTCCCGGCGCAGGGCCAGCTCCCCGCGGGTCGCGGCGAGCGCCTCGGCCATGCCCGGGGCGCTCGGATCGGCGGCGTCCGCGCGGGCGGCGAGCGGGCCGTAGTACTCCTCCCAGTCGGACTCCGGCTGCGGGTGGACGGCGACGACGGAGAAGCCCGCCGCCTCGGCCGCGCGCCGGTTCTCCGCGGTGCTCCGCAGCGGGTAGGCCGGGTCCCAGAACGCCCGCGCCGCCTCGGACGGCGCGTCGGTGGTCCACTCGATCTCGGTGAGCACCAACGCGCCCCCCGGTGCGAGAAGCCGCCGCCACTCCCGCAGTGCGCGGTCGAAGCCGATGCTGTAGGCGGAGCTCTCCGCCCAGACCAGGTCGAACGAGCCGTCCGCGTACGGCAGCGCGCCCATGTCCTCCTCGGCGACGCGGATCGCCGCGCCGAGCCCGCGGGCCGCGGCCGCCGCCTCCAGCTCGTCGAGGAACGGCCGGTGCAGGTCGACGGCCGTCACCTCGCCCCCGGCCTCGGCGGCCAGGAGCAGCGCGGACCGGCCCGGACCGCAGCCCACGTCGAGGACGCGGGGCCGTTCGGGAAGCGGGCCGGCGAGGGAGAGCAGGTGCCGGGTGGTGGCGTCGGATCCGGGGCCCTGCCGCGGCAGGCCGTGGTGCAGGGCGAAGAACGCCTCGGTGAGGCCGGTGTCGTCGGTCAAGGTCGGTGTCGCCTCCTGTGTCAGCAGTCGAGTCGTTCGTGCGCCGCGTGTCCGGCCGGCTCCAGCTGGAACGTGCAGTGCGCCACGTCGAAGTGTCCGCCCAGGCAGTCCTGCAGGGCGTGCAGCATCCGGTCGTGGCCGCCCGTGTCGAGGACGCCGGGGTCCACCACGACGTGCGCGGAGAGCACCGGCAGCCCCGAGGTGATCGTCCACGCGTGGAGGTCGTGCACGTCCGCCACGCCGGGCAGCGCGAGCAGGTGGCGGCGGACCTCCGCCATGTCGACGCCTTTGGGCGCCGCCTCGAGCAGCACGTCCAGCGTCTCCCGCAGCAGCCCCACCGTACGCGGGACGATCATCAGGGCGATCACCACCGAGGCGAGCGGGTCGGCGGCCCGCCACCCGGTGGTGAGGACCAGCACGGCGGAGACGATCACCGCGACCGACCCGAGCGCGTCCGCGAACACCTCCAGGAACGCGCCGCGCACGTTCAGGCTCTCGCGCTGCCCGCGCATCAGCAGCGCCATCGAGACGAGGTTCGCGGCCAGGCCGACCGCGCCGAAGACGATCGTCAGCCCGCCCTCGGTGTCCGCGGGCGCGAAGAACCTCCCCACCGCCTCGAAGAGGACGTAGCCACCGACGCCGAGGAGCAGCAGGCAGTTGGCCAGCGCGGCCAGGATCTCCGCCCGGGCGAGCCCGAAGGTGCGGCCCGGGCTCGGCGGCCGGGCGGCGACGTGGATCGCGAGCAGCGCCAGGCCGAGCCCCAGCGCGTCGGTCGCCATGTGCGCGGCGTCCGCGATCAGCGCGAGCGAGTTCGCGAGGACGCCCCCGACGATCTCCGCGACCATCACCGTCAGGGTGAGCGCCAGCGCGACCCGCAGCCGCCCCCGGTGCGCGGCGGCGGCGGTGCCGCCCCGCGCCCCGTGTGCGTGTCCTGCCCCCATGCTCCGCCCGCCGCCTTCCGAGGTCCAGGGCCCCGGCGGCGCGCTCCCGGCGCCGGACGGCCGACGGCGCCAGTCAACTACGCCGCTCCGGGACCCGCCCCTCCGGCACGTGCGTCCGGGTGGCGCAGGCACCAGCCCTCCCACGCCGACTCGACCATCTCGCGCACCCCGCGCCGGGCCGTCCAGCCCAGCTCCTTGGTCGCCAGGTCGACCGCGGCGACCGCCCGGGGCGAGTCGCCGGGGCGCCGCGGCTCGACGAGCGCGGGCGTGCCGTGCCCGCTGACCTCGCCGATGGTGTCGATCAGTTCCCGCACCGAGACGCCCTCGCCGCGGCCGATGTTCACCGTCAGGTCGCCGGGGCCGTCCTGCGCGGTCAGCCGGCGGGCGGCGGCCAGGTGGGCCTCGCCGAGGTCGGCGACGTGGATGTAGTCGCGGACGCAGGTGCCGTCCGGCGTCGGGTAGTCGTCGCCGAAGATCCTCGGCTGCTCACCGCGGGTGAGCCGGTCGAAGACCATGGGCACGATGTTGAACACCCCGGTGTCGGCCAGCTCCGGGCGCTCCGCCCCGGCCACGTTGAAGTAGCGCAGGCACACCGTGCCCACGCCGTGCGCCAGACCCGTCGCCCGCACCAGCCACTCGCCCGCCAGCTTCGTCTCGCCGTACGGGTTGACCGGCGCGCAGGGGGTGGCCTCGGTGATCAGGTCGGTGTCGGGGTTGCCGTAGACGGCTGCGGACGACGACAGGACGAAGCGCTTCACGCCGGCCGCCACCACCGCCTCCAGGAGCACCCCGAGGCCGTGCACGTTGGCCTCGTAGTAGCTCAGCGGCTGCGCGACCGACTCGCCGACCTGCTTCTTCGCCGCGAGGTGCACCACACCGGTCACCGCGTGCTCGGCGAGGACGCGGTCCAGCAGCTCCCGGTCGAGCACCGAGCCGCGCACCAGGGAGACGTCCGCGGGCAGCCGGTCGGGGACGCCGGAGGAGACGTCGTCGAGCACCACGACCGACTCCCCGGCCCCGCTCATGGTCCGCACCACATGCGCCCCGATGTATCCCGCACCACCCGTGATCAACCAAGTCATGGCGGTCACCCTATGCGGGCCCCCGTCGGCGGCGGCCAGGGCCTCGTTTGTGGCCGGAGCGTGCCATCCACCATGATGATCGCCACGGCCGTCGGGGGCGTGAACGGGCAGTGAACGCCCGGCTCCGTGCATCCGATAGCCTCAGCCGACGTGCCCGCCGGAGCGTTCCGGGCCGGTCCGCGCCCCCCAACCAGCCTGGTTCCAAGGAGTGAGTCCCCCTGCCGACCGCCATCCTCACCGGCCCGCCGGCACCCGGATCGTCGATCGAGGGCGACCTGCGATCCCTGGGCTTCGACGTGCGGACCGCCGCCGACGCGCAGGAGGCCGCGGGGCTGCTCGCGGGGGTCCCGCAGCACGACCGGGTGGCCCTCGTCGACCCGGCCTTCGTCGGCCACGTCCACTCCCTGCGCCTCGGGCTGACCGACCCCCGCTTCGACGCCGCGGCCGTGCCCGGCGGCGTGACCGTCCAGGCCGCCGCCCGCCCCGCGCTGGGCCGCGCGCTCGACGCCGGGCGGACGGCCGCGCCCGGCCGGCCGCTGCCCGACACGATCGCCGCCGCCCTCGACGCCGAGGGCGTCGCCGTCCGGAGACCCGAGCTCGGCTCCCTGGTCGCCGCCGTCCCCGCCGACCCCGCCGCCCGCGAGCAGGCGCTCGCCGCCGTCGCCGCCGTCGACGAGGAGGCCGTCCGGCTGCGGACGGCCGTGAAGTCCCGCGACGGGTTCTTCACCACCTACTGCGTCAGCCCCTACTCCCGCTACATCGCCCGCTTCTGCGCCCGCCGCGGCTGGACCCCCAACCAGGTCACCACCGCCTCGCTGCTCGTCGCGCTGGTCGCGGCCGGCTGCGCGGCCACCGGCACCCGCGGCGGGTTCGTCGCCGCCGGCGTGCTGCTGCTCGTCTCGTTCGTCCTGGACTGCACCGACGGGCAGCTCGCCCGCTACTCGCTGCAGTACTCCACGATGGGCGCCTGGCTCGACGCCACCTTCGACCGGGCCAAGGAGTACGCCTACTACGCCGGCCTCGCCCTCGGCGCGGCCCGCGGCGGCGACGACGTGTGGGCGCTCGCGCTCGGTGCGATGGTCCTGCAGACCTGCCGGCACGTCGTCGACTTCTCGTTCAACGAGGCCAACCACGACGCCACCGCCAACACGAGTCCGACGGCCGCCCTCTCCGACAAGCTCGACAGCGTCGGCTGGACGGTCTGGGTGCGGCGGATGATCGTCCTGCCGATCGGCGAACGCTGGGCCCTGATCGCGGTCCTCACCGCGCTCACCACCCCGCGCATCACCTTCGTCGTCCTGCTGGCCGGCTGCGCGCTCGCCGCGACCTACACCACCGCCGGCCGCGTCCTGCGCTCGCTGACCCGCCGGGCCCACCGCACCGCCCGCGCCGCCCGCGCGCTCGCGGACCTGGCCGACAGCGGCCCGCTCGCCGAGGGCCTCGCCCGCGTGCTGCGGCTGCCCGTCCCCGCGCCCGCCGCGGCCGCCCTCGGAGCGGCCGTCGTCGTCGCGACCGCCCTGCTCGCGCCGTTCGGCTCCTGGTGGCCGGTGGCCGCGGCGGGGGCGTACGCCGTCCTGTCGGCGATCGCCGTCGCCCGCCCGCTCAAGGGCGCGCTCGACTGGCTGGTTCCGCCGCTCCTGCGCGCCGCCGAGTACGGAACCGTCCTCGTCCTCGCCGCCCGCGCGGACGTCCCCGGCGCGCTCCCCGCGGCGTTCGGGCTGGTCGCGGCGGTCGCCTACCATCACTACGACACGGTCTACCGCATCCGCGGCGGTACCGGGGCACCGCCCGCCTGGCTCGTACGGGCCGCCGGCGGACACGAGCTCCGGACGCTGCTGGTGGCCGTCCTCGCGGCCTCCGTGCCGCTCCACGACTTCCCCCTCGCGCTCACGGCGACCGCCGTGGCCGTGACCCTGGTGGTGCTCGCCGAGAGCATCCGGTTCTGGGTGTCCTCCGGGGCGCCCGCAGTGCACGACGAAGGAGAAACCGCATGATCGGCCTTGTGCTGGCTGCCGGCGCCGGACGGCGTCTGCGTCCCTACACCGACACCCTCCCCAAGGCCCTGGTGCCCGTGGACGGTGACACCACGATCCTCGACCTGACCCTCGGCAACTTCGCCGAGATCGGCCTCACCGAGGTCGCGATCATCGTCGGCTACCGCAAGGAGGCCGTCTACGAGCGCAAGGCGGCCCTCGAGGCGAAGTACGGCCTGACGATCACGCTGATCGACAACGACAAGGCCGAGGAGTGGAACAACGCCTACTCCCTGTGGTGCGGCCGGGACGCGGTCAAGCGCACGGTCATCCTCGCCAACGGCGACACCGTCCACCCCGTCTCCGTCGAGAAGACCCTGCTCGCCGCCCGCGGCGAGGGCCGGAAGATCATCCTCGCCCTCGACACGCAGAAGCAGCTCGCCGACGAGGAGATGAAGGTGATCGTCGACCCCGAGAAGGGCGTCCAGCGCATCACCAAGCTGATGGACCCGGCCACCGCCACCGGCGAGTACATCGGCGTCACCCTCATCGAGGGCGAGGCGGCCGACCAGCTCGCCGACGCCCTGAAGGCCACCTTCGAGCGCGACCCCGACCTCTACTACGAGGACGGCTACCAGGAGCTCGTCAACCGAGGCTTCAAGGTCGACGTGGCCCCCATCGGCGACGTCAGCTGGGTCGAGATCGACAACCACGACGACCTCGCCAAGGGCCGGGAGATCGCGTGCCGGTACTGACGAGGCTCATCCCCTCGCCGGTCGTCGTCGACATCCGGGCGGGGGCGCTCGACGACCTGGCCGGCATCCTCTCCGACCAGCGGATCGCCCCCACCGGGCGGCTCGCCTTCGCCATCAGCGGCGGCTCCGGCCAGGCGCTGAAGGACCGCTTCGCCCCGCACCTGCCCGGTGCGGACTGGTTCGCGGACGCGGACGGCACCATCGACGGCGCCGTCCGCCTGGCGGACTCGATCAAGAAGGCCGGGCGGTACGACGCGGTCGTCGCGCTCGGCGGCGGCAAGGTCGTCGACTGCGCCAAGTACGCGGCCGCCCGGGTCGGGCTGCCGCTCGTCGCGGTGGCGACCAACCTCGCCAACGACGGCCTGTGCTCTCCCGTCGCCACGCTGGACAACGACGCCGGCCGCGGCTCCTACGGGGTCCCGAACCCCATCGCGATCGTCATCGACCTCGACGTGATCAAGGCCGCCCCGCCGCAGTTCGTCCGGGCCGGCATCGGCGACGTGATCTGCAAGATCTCCGCCGTCGCCGACTGGGAGCTGTCGAACCGGGAGACCGGCGAGAAGATCGACGGCCTGGCCGCGGCGATGGCCCGGCAGGCTGCCGAGGCCGTCCTCGGGCAGAGCGGCACCATCGCCGACGACGCCTTCCTCACCACGCTTGCCGAGTCGCTCGTCCTGTGCGGGATCTCGATGTCCGTCGCCGGCGACAGCCGCCCGGCCTCCGGCGCCTGCCACGAGATCAGCCACGCCTTCGACCTGCTCTTCCCCAAGCGCGCCGCGCTCCACGGCGAGCAGTGCGGCTTCGGGGGCGCGTTCGCGACCTACCTGCGCGGCGACCACGAGCGCGCCGGGCAGATGACGGACGCCCTCCGCCGGCACGGACTGCCGGTCCTGCCCCAGGACATAGGGTTCAGCGAGCAGGACTTCGTGGAGGCGGTGCGGTTCGCCCCGCAGACCCGGCCGGGCCGCTACACGATCCTCGAGCACCTCGACCTCTCCACCGACCAGATCAAGGACGTTTACGCCGACTATGCCAAAGCCATCGGTAGCTGAACTCCGACCGGTCGTGCACCCCCCGGGTGTGAAGGACCGCCGCAGCGGCGAGCACTGGGGCGGGCGGCTCTACATGCGCGAGATCTCGCTGCGGGTCGACCGGCACCTGGTGAACACGAGGATCACCCCGAACCACGTGACCTACGTGATGACCGCCGCTGCGGCCCTCGCCGCCCCGGCGCTCCTGGTGCCCGGCATCGCGGGGGCCGTGCTCGGCGTGGTCATGGTGCAGCTCTACCTGCTCCTGGACTGCGTCGACGGCGAACTGGCCCGCTGGAAGAAGCAGTACTCCCTGGCCGGCGTCTACCTGGACCGCGTCGCCGCCTACGTCTGCGACGCCGCCGTCCTGCTCGGCTTCGGGCTGCGCGCCGCCGACCTCTGGGGCGAGGGCCGGATCGACTGGCTGTGGGCGTTCCTCGGCACCCTGGCCGCGCTCGGCGCGATCCTGATCAAGGCGGAGACCGACCTCGTCGGCGTCGCCCGCCACCAGGGCGGGCTCCCCCCGGTCAAGGAGTCGGCGTCCGAGCCCCGCTCGTCGGGGATGGCGCTCGCCCGCCGGGCGGCCGGCGCGCTGAAGTTCCACCGGCTGATCCTCGGCATCGAGGCGTCCCTGCTCGTCCTCGTCGCGGCCGTCCTGGACGCCGTCCGGGACGACCTGTTCTTCTCCCGGCTCTGCGTCGCCGTCCTCGCCGGGATCGCCGTGCTGCAGTCGCTGCTCCACCTGGTGTCCGTCCTCGCCTCCAGCAGGCTCAAGTGACGGCCGCGCGAAAGGCCCCGCTGCGGGCCCCCGTGAAGGTCGGTGCCGTGATCATCACCATGGGCAACCGCCCCGACGAGCTGCGCGCCCTGATCGACTCCGTCGCCAAGCAGGACGGCGACGCCGTCGAGGTGGTCGTCGTCGGCAACGGCGCCCCGGTCCCGGAGGTCCCCGACGGGGTCCGCACCCTGGAGCTGCCCGAGAACCTCGGCATCCCCGGCGGCCGCAACGTCGGCATCGAGGCCTTCGGGCCCGGCGGCCGCGACGTCGACGTGCTGCTGTTCCTCGACGACGACGGGCTGCTGCCGCGGACCGACACCGCCGAGCTCTGCCGGCAGGCGTTCGCCGCCGACCCCGGCCTCGGCATCATCAGCTTCCGCATCGCCGACCCCGACACCGGCATCACCCAGCGCCGGCACGTCCCCCGGCTGCGCGCCTCGGACCCGCTGCGCGACTCGAAGGTCACCACGTTCCTCGGCGGGGCGAGCGCCGTGCGCTCCGCCGTCATCGGCGAGGTCGGCCCGCTCCCGGAGGACTTCTTCTACGCGCACGAGGAGACCGACCTCGCCTGGCGGGCCCAGGACGCCGGCTGGGAGATCGGGTACCGGGCCGACATGGTGCTCCACCACCCCACGACGCTTCCGTCCCGGCACGCGGTCTACCACCGGATGGTCGCCCGCAACCGCGTCTGGCTCGCCCGCCGCAACCTGCCCGCCGCGCTGATCCCGCTCTACCTGGGGATCTGGGTGGCCGTCACCCTCCTGCGCCGCCCCACGCGCCCGGCCCTCAGGGCCTGGCTCGGCGGGTTCACCGAGGGCTGGCGCACCCCCTGCGGGCCGCGCCGGCCGATGCGGTGGAGCACGGTCTGGCGTCTGACCAGGCTGGGCCGACCCCCGGTGATCTGAGAAGCTCGGATCTGAGACCATGCGGCACGTGCGTGCCGCTCCCGGCTCGCGAGAGAGTGCTCCGCCGGTCCCGGCTGCGCATCCTGAAGACGAAAGTTTCCTTCTGTGAGTGACACAACGCACGACGGAGGCGTCACGGTGGACGCCCGTCCCTCCCCGGACGACGGCCTGTCCGCCGCCGAGCTGGCGGCGAAGTACGGGCTCGCGGTCAGCGGGGCCCGCCCAGGGCTCGGCGCGTACGTCCGGCAGCTCTGGGGCCGGCGCCACTTCATCCTCGCGTTCTCCCAGGCCAAGCTCACCGCGCAGTACAGCCAGGCCAAGCTCGGGCAGCTCTGGCAGGTCGTGACGCCGCTGCTGAACGCCGCGGTGTACTACTTCATCTTCGGCCTGCTGCTGAGCACCAACCGAGGTATGAAGCACGAGGTCTACGTCCCGTTCCTGGTGACGGGCGTCTTCGTGTTCACCTTCACCCAGAGCTCGGTGATGGCCGGCGTCCGGTCCATCTCCGGCAACCTGGGCCTGGTCAGGGCGCTGCACTTCCCCCGGGCGTCGCTGCCGGTCTCGTTCTCGCTCCAGCAGCTCCAGCAGCTGCTGTTCTCGATGATCGTGATCGTGGTCGTCGTGATGGCCTTCGGCAGCTTCCCGACCTGGTCGTGGCTGCTGGTCGTCCCGGCGCTGGCCCTGCAGTTCGTCTTCAACACCGGACTCGCGATGATCATGGCGCGGCTCGGCAGCAAGACCCCCGACCTCGCCCAGCTGATGCCGTTCGTGATGCGCACCTGGCTCTACGCCTCCGGCGTGATGTACAGCATCCCGTTGATGCTGGAGAACAAGGACGCCCCCGCCTGGCTGGTCGACGTCCTCATGTGGAACCCCGCCGCCGTCTACATGGACCTGGTCCGGTTCGCGCTGATCGACGGCTACACCTACAAGCCCTTCCTCCCCGACCACGTCTGGCTGATCGCCCTCGGCTGGGCGGTCCTGGTCGGCGGCGCCGGCTTCGTGTACTTCTGGAAGGCCGAGGAGCGCTACGGACGTGGCTGAGACCCGCACCCCCACAGTGATCGCCGACGACGTCCACATCGTCTACCGCGTCAACGGCGCGAAGACCGGCAAGGGCAGCGCGACCTCCGCGCTGAGCCGCATGCTCAAGCGCGGGGACGAGCGCGGCGTGCGCAAGGTGCACGCCGTGCGCGGCGTGTCCTTCACCGCCTACCGCGGCGAGGCGATCGGCCTGATCGGCTCCAACGGCTCCGGCAAGTCGACCCTCCTGCGCGCCATCGCCGGCCTGCTGCCCACCGAGAGCGGCAACGTCTACACCGACGGCCAGCCCTCCCTCCTCGGCGTCAACGCCGCGCTGATGAACGACCTGACCGGCGAGCGGAACGTCATCCTCGGCGGCCTCGCCATGGGCATGTCCCGCGAGCAGATCCGCGAGCGCTACCAGGGCATCGTCGACTTCTCCGGCATCAACGAGAAGGGCGACTTCATCACGCTGCCGATGCGGACGTACTCCTCCGGGATGTCCGCCCGGCTGCGGTTCTCCATCGCCGCCGCCAAGGACCACGACGTCCTGATGATCGACGAGGCGCTGGCGACCGGCGACCGCAAGTTCCAGAAGCGGTCCGAGGCCCGCATCCGCGAGCTGCGCAAGTCCGCCGGCACCGTCTTCCTCGTCAGCCACAACAACAAGTCCATCCGCGACACCTGCGACCGGGTCCTCTGGCTCGAGCACGGCGTCCTGCGCATGGACGGCCCCACCGAGGACGTGCTGAAGGAGTACCAGGAGTTCACCTCCTCCTGAGCCGCGCCCGACGTCCCAGCGGGCCCCGCCCTCCGGCGGGGCCCGCTCGTCGTGCGGTGCGGACGCTCGTTTTCGGCCGTCCGACCCCGCGCGCGGCGCGAAGGGGCGTACAACGTAAGCTGTCGGCGTGCTGATTCGCGGCAAGTGGGGCGATACCGTCGGGCGGCGTGTCCGGAATGGGATGTAAAGAGTCGGCAGTGTAGAACGGGAGACGTGACGGCCATGGCTAACGATGATCTCCAGCTCCGCGACGCCGGCGCCGCCTCCTCCGCAGGCCCCCGGTGGTGACGCGGGACCGCGCGGACACCCCCACCGCGGACGGACGCCTCACCCTGGACAAGGCCGCGCACGAGAACTTCCCCGTGGCCCCCTTCTTCCTGCCCCGCGCCTGGCGCGACGACCTGATGGCCGTCTACGGCTACGCCCGGCTCGTCGACGACATCGGCGACGGCGACCTCGCCCCCGGCGGCGCGGACGCGGCGCTCCTCGGCCTCGACCCGGCCGCGGCCGACGACCGCACCGCGATGCTCGACGCCCTGGAGGCCGACCTCCACCGCGCCTTCGACGGCACCCCCGGCCATCCGCTGCTCCTGGCCCTCCAGCCCGTCCTGCGCCGCCACCGCCTCACCCCCGAACCGTTCCTCGGGCTCCTGCAGGCCAACCGCCAGGACCAAGTCGTCCGCCGCTACGCCACGTACGCCGACCTGCTCGCCTACTGCGAGCTGTCCGCGAACCCCGTCGGCCGGCTCGTCCTCGCGATCACCGGCACCTCCACGCCCGAGCGCGTCCGCCGCTCCGACGCCGTGTGCACCGGGCTCCAGATCGTCGAGCACCTCCAGGACGTCGCCGAGGACCTCCGCCGGGACCGGATCTACCTGCCCGCCGAGGACATGCGGCGCTTCCACGTCGGCGAGGCCGACCTCGCCGCGCCCAGCGCCAACGCCTCCGTGCGGGCGCTGGTCGCCTTCGAGGCGCAGCGCGCCCGGGACCTCCTCGCCGAGGGCGGCCCCCTCGTCCGCAGCGTCCACGGCAGACTGGGCCTCCTGCTCGCCGGGTTCGTGGCGGGCGGCCGCGCCGCCGTCGACGCCGTCGCCGCCGCCCACTACGACGTACTGCCCGGTCCACCGAAGCCCACCGCAGCCCGGCTGCTGCGTCACGTGGGAGCAACTCTGCGACGTAAGGAGTGAGCCGCACCGTGGAGTCACACCAGCCCGTGTCCGCGCCGGTGCTCGCTGCGTACCGCTACTGCGAGGCCGTCACCGGAGCGCAGGCGCGCAACTTCGCGTACGGCATCCGACTGCTGCCCACCGCCCGGCGCCAGGCCATGTCGGCGCTGTACGCGTTCTCCCGGCGCGTCGACGACATCGGCGACGGCGCGCTGCCGCCGGCGACCAAGCACGAACGGCTCCAGGAGACCCGGGCGCTGCTCGACGCGGTCCGCGCCGGCGCGGTCGACGAGGACCACACCGACCCGGTCGCCGTCGCCCTCGCCCACGCCGCCGGCGTCTTCCCGATCCCGCTCGGCGGGCTCGACGAGCTGATCGACGGCGTCCTCATGGACGTCCGCGAGGAGACCTACGAGACCTGGGACGACCTCACGGTCTACTGCCGCTGCGTGGCCGGCGCCATCGGGCGGCTCTCGCTCGGCGTCTTCGGCGTCCGGCCGGGCGCCGACGCCGTCCGGGCCGCCGAGTACGCCGACACCCTCGGCCTCGCGCTGCAGCTCACGAACATCCTGCGCGACGTGCGCGAGGACGCCGACAACGGGCGCACCTACCTGCCCGCCGAGGACCTCGCCAAGTTCGGCTGCTCCGCCGGCTTCCACGGCGACCGGCCCCCCGCCGGCGCCGACTTCACCGGCCTCGTCCAGCACGAGGTCCGGCGCGCCCGCGCCCTGTTCGCCGAGGGCTACCGGCTGCTGCCGCTGCTCGACCGCCGCAGCGCGGCCTGCGTGGCCGCCATGGCCGGCATCTACCGGCGGCTGCTCGACCGCATCGAACGGGACCCCGAGGCGGTGCTCCGCGGGCGCGTCTCGCTGCCCGCGCACGAGAAGGCGTACGTCGCCGTCCGCGGCCTCTCCGGCCTCGACAGTCGTCACATCTCACGCCACACCGCCCGGAGGCGCACCTGATGCGCAATCCAGGCATGCGGTGCGCAACCTCTCGCGCCGCCGGCGCGTCCCTGACTGCGGGGCGTGCGGCGCACCGCCGGGCGCGCCCCGCCGGACCGGCCCGGGGGGAGGGCTCATGAGCGGCAACCGCGCCACCGCCGTGCGGCACGCCGTGGTCGTCGGCGGCGGGCTCGCCGGGCTGACCGCCGCCCTGTCGATGGCCGACGCCGGCGTCCGCGTCACCCTGCTCGAAGGACGGCCCCGGCTCGGCGGGCTCGCCTTCTCGTTCCGCCGCGGCGACCTCACCGTCGACAACGGACAGCACGTCTACCTGCGCTGCTGCACCGCCTACCGGTGGTTCCTCGACCGGGTCGGCGGCGCCCACCTCGCCCCGCTGCAGGACCGCCTCGACGTCCCCGTCCTCGACGCCGCGACGAGCCGGCTCGGCCGGCTGCGCCGGGCCGCGCTGCCGGTGCCGCTGCACCTGGCCGCGAGCCTGGCCCGCTACCCGCACCTCTCCCTGCGGGAGCGCGCCTCCGTCGGCCGCGCCGCGCTCGCGTTGAAGGGCCTCGACCCGGCCGACCCGGCCCTCGACGACCAGGACTTCGCGAGCTGGCTGGCCCGCCACGGCCAGTCGCCGCGGGCCGTCGAGGCGCTGTGGGACCTGGTCGGCGTCGCCACCCTGAACGCCACCGCCGCCGACGCCTCCCTCGCGCTGGCCGCCATGGTCTTCCGCACCGGCCTGCTCTCCGAGCCCGGGGCCTCCGACATCGGCTGGGCCCGGGTCCCGCTCGGCGAGCTGCACGACACCCTCGCCCGCACGGCCCTCGACACGGCCGGCGTCCGGGTCGCGACCCGCACCCGGGTCACCGCCGTCACCCGCCGCGGCGACGGCGGCTGGAGCGTCGAGGTCCCCGGCGAGACGATCGAGGCGGACGCCGTCGTCCTCGCCGTGCCGCAGCGCGAGACGCACGCGCTGCTGCCCGAGGGGGCGCTGGAGGCCCCCGACCGGCTCCTCGCGCTCGACGACGCGCCGATCCTCAACGTGCACGTCGTCTACGACCGCAAGGTCCTGCGCCGGCCGTTCTTCGCCGCGCTCGGCTCGCCCGTGCAGTGGGTCTTCGACCGCACCGAGGCCTCCGGGCTGCGCGGCGGCGGCCAGTACCTCGCGCTGTCGCAGTCCGCGGCGCAGGACGAGATCGACGCCCCCGTCGCCGAGCTGCGCGCCCGCTACCTGCCCGAGCTGGAGCGGCTGCTGCCCGCCGCCCGCACGGCCGGCGTGCGGGACTTCTTCGTCACCCGCGAGCGCACCGCGACCTTCGCGCCCGCGCCCGGCACCGGGCGGCTGCGGCCCGGGGCGGCGACCCGCGCCCCCGGTCTGCTGCTCGCCGGCGCCTGGACCGCCACCGGCTGGCCCGCGACGATGGAGGGTGCGGTCCGCAGCGGTCTCGCGGCCGCCTCCGCCGCCCTCGGCACGGCCCCCGCCGTGCGGACCCCCGAGCCCCGGGCGGTGCGATGACCGCTCCCGGCCCCCGCACGACCACGGGACGGACCGCGCCGACGCGGATCTCCCGCAACGGACCACCCGAACGACTCGCACCACGAGGAGAGACTGTGCCGACTGTGCCCTCGGCCGACACCACGGCCCCGGCTGTCGACGTCGCTGACGTCACCGCGCTACTGGAGCGCGGACGGGCGCTCGCCATGCCGGAGCTGCGCGCGGCGGTGGCCCGGCTCGCACCCCCCATGGACACCGTCGCCGCCTACCACTTCGGATGGATCGACGCCGAGGGCCGGCCCGCCGCCGGCGACGGCGGCAAGGCCGTCCGCCCGGCGCTCGCCCTGCTCTCCGCGGAGGCGGCCGGGGTGGCCGCCGAGGTCGGCGTGCCCGGCGCGGTCGCCGTGGAGCTCGTCCACAACTTCTCGCTCCTCCACGACGACCTCATGGACGGCGACGAGCAGCGCCGCCACCGCGACACGGTCTGGAAGGTGCACGGCCCCGCCCAGGCCATCCTGGTCGGCGACGCGCTGTTCGCACTCGCGAACGAGGTCCTCCTCGAACTCGGCACCGTCGAGGCCGGCCGCGCCACCCGCCGGCTCACCACCGCCTCCCGCAAGCTCATCGACGGGCAGGCGCAGGACATCTCCTACGAGCACCGCGAGCGGGTCTCCGTCGAGGAGTGCCTGGAGATGGAGGGCAACAAGACCGGGGCCCTGCTCGCCTGCGCGGTCTCCATCGGCGCGGTCCTCGGCGGCGCGGACGACCGCACCGCCGACGTCCTGGAGGCCTACGGCTACCACCTCGGCCTCGCCTTCCAGGCCGTCGACGACCTCCTCGGCATCTGGGGCGACCCGGAGTCCACCGGCAAGCAGACCTGGAGCGACCTGCGCCAGCGCAAGAAGTCGCTGCCGGTCGTCGCCGCGCTCGCCGCCGGCGGCCCGGCCTCCGAGCGGCTCGCCGAACTCCTCGCCGCCGACGCCGTCACGGAGTCGGATGATCAGCCTGCGGCCGGTGGCGACTCCGACGGCTTCACCGAGGCCGAGTTCGCCACCCGCGCCGCGCTGATCGAGGAGGCCGGCGGCCGCACCTGGACCGAGGCCGAGGCGCGCCGCCAGCACGCCGTCGCCGTCCGGGCGCTCGACGCGATCGACATGCCGGACCGGGTGCGGGCGCAGCTCGTCGCCCTCGCCGACTTCGTCGTGGTGCGCACCAGATGACGCACCGCCCGGCGGTCACCGCCCACCCCGTCGCCGCAGCCCGCCGGCAGCCGCACCACGACGTGAACGAGAGCCGCACCTCCCGGATATGACGCGCAGTCGCCGGCCGGCCCCCACACGGGGGCCGCCGACCGCGGCCCCCCCCGCCCACCAAAGAAACACCAGAAC